>RFHC01000088.1 GCA_003696505.1 Deltaproteobacteria bacterium | reverse complement strand
TTCCAGGACGATTCCATCGGCCTGGACGTTCCTCTCCCCGGGGACGAGGTCGGCGGTTGAGACCACCCGGGACGAGTGGACCTGTTCTACAAGACAGATTCGGGAGGGAAATCCGAGGGCCGGATAAGGAGGCGTCTCATCTCCTCCCTCACCCACGTGAAATCCCCGGCCGCCGAAAAAGTGGTGGAGACCGGGGACGCGGGAGATAAGTCCTGACTGCCAGCCGGTGATGGTCATCGCCTCAGCGCCTCCCAGAAATCCGCGAAATCTGCCGGGTCGGGGACGGAAAAATCCATGGCTTCACCCGTTACGGGGTGCACGAATCCGAGGCGGAAAGCGTGGAGGAGGTTTCTCTCCACGACCACCACCCGTTTCCCCTCTTTCCCCTTAACGGTTACCCTCCGGCTTCTCGTAGAGTAAACGACGTCCCCCACGATGGGGTGGCCCAGGTGAGACGTGTGCACTCGAATTTGATGGGTCCTCCCCGTTTTCAGGGTGAAGAGGACGAGGGAAAAATCCCCCCTCTCTTCCAGGACGCGGTACTCCGTCACGGCCCGCTTTCCCCTCTCCCCGAGGACGGCCATTTTCTTCCTGTGAAGGGGGTGACGGCCGATGAGCGTGTCCACGACCCCCTCTTTGACCCGAAACCTTCCGTGCACGATTCCCCTGTACTGCCTGGTTATGGTGTGCCGGGAAAACTGCTCTGCCAGCCCCCGGTGCGCCCGCTCTGACTTCGCCACCACCATCACTCCAGAAGTTTCCTTATCGAGACGGTGAACGATTCCCGGGCGAAAGGCCTCGCTCCCCTCAGAGAGCTTCCCCAGCCGTGCGAGGAGGGCGTTGACGAGGGTCCCCCTCGCGTGGCCGGCCGCCGGGTGAACGACCAGCCCTGCCGGCTTGTTGATGACGGCCAGGTGGTCGTCTTCGTAGAGAATCCCCACTTCAATCCCTTCATCCGGCTCAAGGTCGGGGGTTTCCGGCTCGGGAACGGCGACGATAACCGTGTCGCCCGCCCTGACCTTCTGGCCGGGTTTCCTCGCGGAGACCCCTGCAACGACGACCCCTCCACTCTCGATGATTTTTTTCAGAAAACTTCGGGACAGGTGGGACAATTTTTCGGCGAGAAAGTGATCCAGCCGCTTCCCCGCATCCTCAGGGGAGACGGACAACTCGTGCCGCTCCCTCATCTCACCATATTCGGCTCGGAACCCGGGGTGCCTGCTTGACGAGGATATCGACGAGAGCTCTCTCGAAAAAGTTGTATTTCCTCAGGATTTCTTCGTCCACCCTGTTCTGATAGTACTGACGCCCTTCTTCTATCTCCTCGTGCAAAATCTGAAAAAGGTTGTCGTTTTTAATTCCCTCTTTCACCTTCTCCTGGTTGTACATGACGATATCGGAAACGACTGCTCTCGCTATCCTCCTCGCCACTTCCGGGTCCTTAACCTTCTCCACTCGCATCACCCCCGGTTTTTTTCATTTTTTTATTTCATCTACAGCTTCACCGCAAGATAAATGTGTTTCCCCTTCCTCACGACGAGGAAGGAGAGCACATCCCCCTCCTTGGCTCCCTCAACAGACTTTTCGTAATCGGCCAGAGACGAGATGGGCGTCATGTTGATGTCTACTATCACGTCCCCTTTCCTTATGCCCGCCTTCCAGGCAGGGCTGTCCGACTCAACCGACTCGACGCGGACGCCCCCCTCGATGCCGAGGCTCTTTCTCATGACGTCGGGGACCTCACCGACGACCAGGCCCACCCGATCCGGCTCGGGCTCCTTGAAGGTGAAGATGTTCTCTTCTTTCGGCATCTCTCCCACCACGGGGTTGAGAACGATTTTCTTCCCTTCCCTGATAACCTCAACGGTGGCCTCCTTCCCCACCTCGTACGTGGCCACCATCTTCTGAAGCTGCCTCACCGTCTCGACGGGCTCCCCGTTGAAGGAGACAACCACGTCTCCCCTCCTGAAACCCGCCTTTTCCGCCGGTGAGCCTTCGAAAACGTTGTTGATGAGGACACCCTTCGCCCCGGGTATCTGGAAAGAGGAAGCCAGCTCCGGCGTCAGGTTCTGGATTCCTATTCCGAGCCAGCCCCTCTTCACCGAGCCCGTCGTGATGAGCTGGTCCACGATGTTTTTCACCAGGTTGACGGGGATGGCGAAACCTATCCCCTGTCCCGCGCTGATAATGGCCGTGTTAATCCCGATGACCTCTCCCCGGAGGTTGAGGAGGGGTCCGCCGCTGTTGCCCGGATTGATGGAGGCGTCTGTCTGAATAAAGTCCTCGTAGGTCTCCACGCCGATGTCGCTCCGACCGATCGCGCTGATGACTCCTACCGTCACCGTCGAGTTGAGCCCGAAGGGGTTGCCCACCGCGATGGCCCACTGTCCAACCTTCAGGTTCGACGAGTCGCCCAGCCTGGCAGGAGTCAACTTCCCCTTCGCGTCTATCTTCAGGACAGCGATGTCGGTCTTCGGGTCAGCGCCCACAACCTTTGCGCGGTACTCGCTCCTGTCCGACAGCCGGACTGTTATCTCCGCAGCGTCCCTCACGACGTGCTCGTTGGTCACGATGTAACCGTCCTCGGAGATGATGACCCCCGACCCGAGGCTCTTGTCGGGGCTGAAGGGGCCGGGAGGAAAGAGGTCGTCGAAGAAATCGTGAAACTTCCTCCCCTCGCGGGATTTCTCACCCTGCTCCGTTCGGGGAGTGGTGCTTATGTTGACGACCGATGGAACGGCCGTAGTCGAGACCCTGACGAAAGCCTCCTCCAGGGCTTCCGCAACCCCCGAAGGCGGGGGAACCTGAGGAGAAACGGCCTCCGCGGGAGGCGCCTCTTTCTTTTCTGCCTTCTTTTCCACGGGAACCCTTTCGCAGGCGGCGAGGAAAAGGACAAGGAAAAAGAGGACGAAGGGTAACGCTTTTGCGTGTAAAAGTTTTCTCTTCTCCATCACGATGACTCCAGTATTTTTTTCGCCATCAGAACGTCGTTCCGGATCTGTGCCGCGAGCTCCTCCGGACCGGGGAATTTCCGCTCATCTCTTATTCTATCAACAAAGTAGACCCGAACGTCTTCACCGTAAAGGTCTTCGTCCACCCCGAAGAGGTGAACTTCCACCCGAAGGCTCTTCTCCCCGAAGGTGGGGTTGAACCCGACGTTCGCCACTCCCGGTCTCGTCTCCCCTCTCACCCTGGCCCGCACGGCGTAAACCCCGGGCAGGGGGATGAGCTCTTCACGGACGTCCACGTTTGCCGTGGGGAATCCGAGGCTCTTCCCTCGCCCCGCGCCGGCGACGATTTTTCCCGAAACGAAGAACTCCCTTCCGAGGAAGTGCGCTGCTTCCCTCACCCTCCCGGAGAGGACGAGTTCCCGTATTCTCGTGGAGGAGACGATGCTCCCCATGAACGTGATGGGGCCCACCACCCTGACGGCGAAACCGAATTTCGCCCCCAGTTCCTTCAGGAGTTCAGGGTTCCCCTTTCTCCCCTTTCCGAAGGAGAAATCGTACCCCACGA
>RFHC01000087.1 GCA_003696505.1 Deltaproteobacteria bacterium | reverse complement strand
GAGAGACGACCTTCCCACCCTTCAGGAGGAGGACGTCCTGCGCGTGAGCGAGGGTGCTCCCGATGTCGTGGGAGGTGACGACGACGGTCTTTCCCCTCTCCGTGAGAGAGGAGATGAGGCGGAATACCTCGACCCTGCTCCTTAGGTCCAGGTGCGCTCCTGGTTCGTCGAAGAGGTAGACCTCACCATCCTGTGCCACCATCTTGGCGAGAGACACCTTCTGCTTCTCTCCGTCGGATAGGTCCGTGACTCTCCTCCCGCGGAGGGATGAGATTCCCAGAAGGGAGAGGGCCTCGTCGACGGCCTCCCTGTCCTTCCTGGTCAGAGAGGAGAAGAGCCCTCTGTGAGGGAACCTGCCGAGAGAGACGAACTCTTCCACGGTTACGGGAAAGTCGCAGGCGAGGTTTCCCGTGCCCAGGACGATTTTTCTCGCCATGTCTCTCCGGGGAATTTCCTTCACGTCCCTTCCCCGGAAGAGGACCTTTCCCCGGGATGGAGAGAGGATTCCCGAGATGAGTTTGAGGAGGGTCGACTTTCCCGACCCGTTTTCGCCGAGGATGAAGAGCCTCCGCTTCTCGCCCACCTGAAAGGTGACGCCTTCGAGGGCGGGGGAGTTTCCGTAGGAGAAGGTGAGATTTTCGACGCTCAGGACCGGGGTCATGCTCTCCTCCGGAGGATGACGATGAAAAAGGGCGCTCCCACCAGGGCAGTGACGGCACCCACGGGAAGGAGACCGACCGGCTGGAGGATGCGCGAAAATGCGTCGGAGAGCACGAGAAACGCCCCGCCCGCGAGGAAAGACCCGGGAAGGACGCGCGAGTGGAGGCCCCCCGTGAAACGCCTCACCACGTGAGGGATGATGAGCCCCACGAAGCCGATGAGACCGGTAAAGGCGACGACGGTCCCTGTGAGGAGGGAGGCAACTCCCACGGCAATTCCCTTGAACGACTCCACGGAGAGGCCTGTGGCCGCCGCTTCTTCGTCGCCGAGGAGCATCACGTCGAGCCCCCGGGAGAGCGCGAGGAGGAGGAGGAATCCCGCTCCGACGAGGGGGATGAGGATGACGAGAGAATTCCGGCCTCCCCGGGAGAGGTCTCCCATGAGCCAGAAGAGAGCTTCCGGCACCTTCCCCGGCGGGGTCAGCGCGAGGAGGACCAGGATGACCGCGTTCATGAGAGCGCCGACGATGACTCCCATGAGGATGAGTCTTCCGGGAGACCTTCTGCCCGAGACTCCGGCGAGCCAGTAGACGGCCAGAGCGCCCAGGGCCGCGCCGGCAAAGGAGAGAAGTTGCAGGAGAGGCCAGTCTCCCCCTCCGACGACGAAGGCGACGACGGAACCAACGGCAGCCCCCCCGGATACGCCCAGAATGTACGGGTCCGCCAGGGGGTTCGTCAGAACCGTCTGGAAGACAGCGCCCGATGCGGCGAGGGCTCCTCCGGTCAGGAGCCCGAGGAGAAACCGGGGCAGTCGGAGGTCACTCACCACTCTTGCCCCTGTTGACCCTGCTGGATTCCCCGTGAGAAAGGCGAGGACACCGTGGGCGACGTCTGAGAGGGTTGTCGGGAAGGACCCGAGCGTCAGGGCCACGATTCCCGAGAGGGCAGTGAGGGCGAGGCATCCCGCAAAGAAATGTGCCGTCCTTTTCCCTCCCACCGTCACCTTCTCCCGATAACCTTTCGCAGGACTTCGACGGCCTTGAGGACCCGGGGGCCAGGGCGTGTGAAAAGGTCCGCATCCACTTCAACGATTCGCGTGTTTCCCGAGAGAGCTTCCATCGTTTTCCGGAAGCGGGCTACCTCTCTTTCTCCCATGCCTCTCGTTATGAATATGTAGTCCGGACGAAGGGACACGACCTTCTCCGCAGAGAGGCGCGGATATGCGGCAGTTTCCTCCTTCAGGAGATTGTCCACCCCGGCGAGGGCGAGGACCTCGTCGATGAACGTTTTCCCCCCTGCCCCGATGGGGGGTGTGACGGAAAGGAGGAGGAGACCTTTCACCTTTTCCCGGGGGGTGGATTTCCGCAGGCGAAGGAGGCGGGACCGGAAACTCTCGATGACTTTCCCGGCTTCCGGAGGCATTCCGGTCAGGAGGGAGAGCGTCTCCATCGCTTCCAGGACTTTCCCGGCCGAGTCCACGTCGAAGACGAAGCAGGAAAGGCCGAGCGAGTCGAGGGTTTCCACCGCGCTTTTGCCCGTCCCGTTTTTCGATGCCACCACCAGGTCGGGAGAGAGGGCGATTATCTTCTCTATGTCCGGGTCTACTATTCCCCCCACTCTCGCAATCCTCCCCGCGTCCGGAGGGATTGTGCAGAATGAGGTGACGCCGACCACCCTGTCCCCTGCGCCGATGGAGAAGAGTATTTCCGTCAGATTGGGTGCAAGAGATACGATTCTCCGGTAAGGGCCCGGGGAGAAGGCTTTCCCTCTTGCATCGGTCACTCTCTCAGCCTCCCGTCCGGAGGCAGTTGCGGCGGCAATGAGAAGGAGGAGAAGGGTGAAAATGAGAATGGATGTTCTTTCCCCTTTTCCCCGCCCTTTCTTCCGGTCTCTCTCCATCGTCAGATGACTCCCCACTGCTTTTCCGTTCGATTTTACTCCTCGCCGGATGCGGGAGAAACTCTCAACTTTTCCCCTGAACATCCGATGGGGTTGGTTGAAGATAACTTTAGTATAATTTAAAGGTTAAAACTGAACCGTGAGGACGAGATGAGAAAAGAGCAGCTCGAGTACATCAGAGGCGTTCTGGAGAGCCAGTTGAGGGAACTTCTCGACGAGGCGGAAAAGACCATCAACGACATGACAGGGGAAAACGGCTCCTTTCCCGACCCCACGGACAGGGCATCTCTTGAGTCCGACAGGAGTTTCACCCTGAGAATCAGGGACAGGGAGAGGAAGTTAATCGGAAAGATTCAGGAGGCTCTCAGGCGAATAGACGAGGGCACGTACGGAATCTGTGAGATGTGCGGGGGGAAGATTTCCCCGAAGCGCCTCATGGCCCGCCCCGTTACCACGATGTGCTACGAGTGCAAGGTGGACTCTGAGGAAGAAGAAGTCGAGTGATTTCCGAAAATACGTGGAGGTGGGATGCCTGAACTGAGGAAAGACCCCATCACCGGGAGGTGGGTCATTATCTCTACGGAGCGGGCGAAGAGGCCCCACGACTTTGCCTCGGAGCGGCCTCCCCGGAGGGGAGGAGTCTGTCCGCTCTGCCCGGGAAACGAGTCGATGACCCCGCCGGAGGTATACTCGATTCGCCGGGAAGGGGAACCGAACACTCCCGGATGGGATGTCCGCGTCGTCCCGAACAAGTTCCCCGCTCTGAAGGTTGAAGGCTCCCTGGGAAAGTCTGCCCACGGAATTTACGACCGGATGAACGGCATCGGGGCCCACGAGGTCATCATCGAGACCGAAGAGCACGAGAAGGATATCTTCGACTTCACGGAGGAACAACTCTTCAAGGTCATCCTCTCGTATCGAGTGAGGATACAGGACCTGAAGAACGACAGACGCTTCAAGTACGTTCTCATTTTCAAAAATCACGGCCGAGAGGCGGGTGCATCCCTCGAGCACAGCCACTCACAGCTCATCGCCCTCCCCATCGTCCCGAAGAGGGTCCAGGAGGAGATGGTCGGGGGGTACAACTATTACCGGTTTCGGGACCGGTGCGTCTACTGCGACATCGTAGACCAGGAACTCGAGGAGAGAGAACGCCTCGTCGACGACAACGCCCACTTCGTTGCTGTGGCCCCTTACGCGCCCAGGTTCCCCTTCGAGACCTGGATTGTTCCCCGCCATCATTCCGCCGTGTTCGAGACCGTGGATGACGAGGTGGCGTCCTCTCTGGCATCCATCCTCCTCACCACCCTGAAGAGGCTCAATGCCTCTCTTTCCAATCCCCCCTTCAACTACGTCATTCACTCGTCCCCCTTCAACGAGGGAGAGGTTGAACACTACCACTGGCACCTGGAAATCATCCCGAAGTTGACGAAGGTGGCGGGCTTCGAGTGGGGCTCGGGTTTCTACATCAACCCCACTCCTCCGGAAGAAGCGGCGCGTTTCATGAGGGAAGTGAACTTCTGAAACTCCCGGGAGGAGCGAAAATGAAGGTCCTCATCGTCTCTTCTGAAATCGTGCCTTACGCGAAAACGGGGGGTCTCGCCGACGTGACGGGGACTCTTCCGAAGGTCCTGAAAGGCGTGGGCGTCGAGGCGGACTGCATCATGCCGAAGTATTCCCTCATTGACGACGGAAAGTTCGGGATAAAGCCAGCAGGGGTCAAGGTGAAGGTGCCTCTGGGACACAGGGAGGAAGAGGGGGAAATTTACGAGACGGAAGGCGAGTGGGGCGGAAAGGTCTACTTCGTCAAAAACGACCGATACTACGACAGAGAGTACCTCTACGCCACGAAGGATGGTGACTACGTGGACAACGCAGAGAGGTTCATCTTCTTCGCCCGGGCTGTCCTGGAGTTTCTCCTCAAGACTGAGTCAAAATACGACATCATCCACTGCAACGACTGGCAGACAGGCCTTATCCCCGTGTACATAAAGACCCTCTATTCGGGGCACCCCCTCTTCTCCGAGACCGCAACCGTTTTCACCGTCCACAACCTGGGGTATCAGGGGCTCTTCTGGAGTCACGACATGCCCCTTACGGGGCTCGGATGGGAGATGTTCACTCCCAAGGCCCTCGAATTCTACGGAAAGATTAACTTCCTCAAGGGAGGTCTCGTTTTCTCCGACGTCATCACGACGGTGAGCGAAAAGTATGCCCAGGAGATTCAAACCGAGGAGTTCGGTTTCGGGCTCGAGGGAGTTCTCTTCGAGCGGCGGGAAGACCTTTACGGAATCTTAAACGGCGTCGACTACGAGGTCTGGAATCCGGAAATCGACCCCCACCTGGTAAAGAATTACTCCCTTTCGGACCTGGAGGGGAAGAAGGAGTGCAAGAAGGACCTCCTCTCCCGCTACGACCTTCCCCAGGACGAGGATACCCCCGTCATCGGCGTTGTCTCCCGCCTGGTGGCCCAGAAGGGGTTTGACCTCCTCCACGAAATCGGGGAGAAGCTTGCGGCCCTGGACGTGCGGTTTGTCGTCCTCGGCACGGGGGAGAGGAAGTACGAGGAGTTTTTCCTCGAAATGGAGAGGAAGTACCCGGAGAAATTTCGCGCCCGTATTACCTACGACGAGGTCCTCGCCCACAAGATTGAAGGCGGCGCGGACATGTTTCTCATGCCGTCGCGGTACGAGCCGTGCGGCCTCAACCAGATATACAGCCTCAGGTACGGGACGATTCCCATCGTTCGAAACACGGGGGGGCTGGCGGACACGGTTGTCGACGTGGATTCCGACCGGGACCGGGGGACGGGGTTCACTTTTGACCGCTACGACCCGGGAGAGCTCTTCGACGCCATCGTCCGTGCTATCTCCTGGTATCATAAGAAGGACGAGTGGGAAAAGATAGTGAAAAGGGCGATGAGCCAGGACTTTTCGTGGGACCGGTCTGCCAGGAAGTACAGGGAGGTATATGAGAAGGCCCTCTCGAAGAAGCGCTGGTCATGACGAGCGACAGGACATACCTTTTCAGCCTCTTCCCCCGCATCATTGAGATATCGAATTCGAACATCGCCATCGAAAACCGCCTCGCCTATGTCTGTAACCTGGTGAAGAAGGCTTTCAATGCCGACTGCGTCTGCATCTACCAGCTCTTCCCCCAGTCGCTCTATCTCATCCCGTGGATATCCACAGACCCGGATGTGGAAAAGTTCAGGGGGGAGGAGTTTCGGGTCAAACTCGGTGAGGGGATTGCGGGTCTCGCGGCCTGGAAGAGGAAACCCGTCTTCGTCAGGGACGTGAAGGAGTTTTCCCGCGGCGTTTCCATCGTTCCCTTTGAGGTGAGGGATTTCACCACCGTTTATTCCGTTCCCATCAGGGACGACGTCTACGTCTACGGCGCCATGAACGTGGCCTCGAGAGAGGCGAGGGATATCACGCCTGAGGAGGAAGAATTCCTGCGGGTGGTGGCAATCGAGATTGCCGGGACCATACGGAACGCCCGTCTCTACGAGGACTCCCGAAAGAGGGTTTCCGAACTCCTCACCATCAACGAAATCAGCCGGACCGTCACCTCCACCTTCCGCCTGGGGGAAATTCTCAGTTACGCCCTGAGAACGACGGTGAGAATCACTGACTCGGACGGAGGGGTCGTGAGGATATACGACCCCCGTTCCCGGAAGTGGGAACAGGTGGTCACTGAGGGTTTTACCCGAAGTCCCCTCACGGAGGAGCCGAAAAGGGTGGGGAGGAAAATCGCTTCCTTCGTTCTCAGGGAGGTGAAGCCTCTCCTCATCAACGCCCCCGCTGACTCCCCCTTTTACGCGGAACTCTCCGCCCGCGGAGTTTCCTCCACCATCGCTGTTCCCATCGTGTCGAAGGGAAAAGTGGTGGGTGTCATGACCTTTTACCGGGCCAAGGGGAAGGACGATTTCACCCACGAGACGCTCAACCTCGTCCACACGGTCTCAATTCTCCTCGCCAACGTGGTGGAAAACGTCCGGATGTATCGGGAAGCCACGGAACTGGCCCGGGAAAACGAGGTGAAGGTCGCTCGCCTTCAGACTCTCTACAACGTTGCCCGGAGCCTCATGTCGACGATAAAGACGGAGCGCCTCCTCTCCCTCATGCTGGACGCCCTCATCTCTCCGGAAGGATTCCGCTACTCCAGAGCCATCCTTTTCCTCGTTACGGAGGACGGGAAGGGGCTCCGGCCCGCCCTCGCCTACGGAGGGCTTTCCCGGAAGGAAGCGAGGGAACTGGAAAGACTCCTGAAGAAAAAGAGAAAGACCGACGCGGACCTGGAGCGGATAGCCAGCCTCCGGAGGAGGTTTTTCGACCTCGTCCGGGACCACGTCATATCCCTGGAGAGCGAGCCGGAGTGCATCATCGCGAGCGCCGTCAGAGACGAGCGGGCGATAAACTGCACGAGGGGATGCGACAGGGTTTTGAAACGGCCCGACAGTTTCTGCGTCCACCACGGAGAGAACTTCCTCGTCGTCCCCGTCGTCGTGAAGGGAAAGGTGAAAGGGGCGATTTACGTGGACAACGAGTTTTCCGACAGGCCGCTGACGGATGAGGACATTCACGTCCTCACCATGTTCGCTTCCGAGGCCGGCCTGGCGCTCGAAAACTCTGAACTTTACGAAAATCTCCAGAGAGCTCTTGACGACCTGAAGAGCGCCCAGGACAGGGTTCTGCAGAGCGAAAAGCTCGCGGCCCTGGGAGAGATGGCTGCCCAGCTGGCGCACGAGATAAAGAATCCCCTGACCGTCGTGGGGGGATTCGCGTCTCGCTTGATGAGGGTGCTCTCCGAGGGAAACGAGTGGGGGGAGGAGAGGAAGAAACTTCTCAACTACGCGTGGGTCATCATGAAGGAGGTGAGGAGGCTCGAGAGAATCGTCAACCAGACTCTCTACTTCTCGCGGGAAAGGAAGCTCGAACTGAAGGAGACGGACCTGAATTCGCTCGTTGAAGAAGTCCTGGAGATGTTTACCGAGGAGCTGGAGGAAAAGGGGATTGAGCTCACCCTCGACCTCGACGCAGACCCTCCCCGCGTCCTGGCAGACCCTGACCAGGTGAAGCAGGTTCTCTGGAATCTCGTCTCCAACGCCGAACAGGCGATGACCGGCGGGGGGAAACTGACGATAAGGACGGAGAGAGTGAAAGAACCTTTTTCCGGAGTGGAAATCGTCATCTCCGACACTGGAGGGGGAATTCCGCCGGAGGTGGTGGGGAACATCTTCAACCCCTTCTTCACCACCCGACCGAGCGGGACCGGCCTTGGCCTCCCCATCGTCCACACCATCGTCACGCGTCACGGGGGATACATCAACCTTGATAACCGGGTGGGGGAGGGTGTAACCTTTCATGTTATTCTTCCAGACGACCCCGCTCTCGCTTCTGAGGAGCGGGAGAGAGAAAGGATTTTCCGGAGCGGCATCGATGGATTCAAGAATGGAGAGGATAGCGGAGAAGGTCAGGCGCGGTGAGAGGGTGACGAGGGAGGAGGGGATATACCTCTTTTCATCCCCTGATATCCACGCCATCGGAGAAATCGCTTCCCGTGTCTGCGAGAGGAAAAACGGGGACCGGGCGTATTTCATCATCAACCGACACATCAACCCGACCAACATCTGCGTGAACAGGTGCAAGTTTTGCGCTTTCAGCAAGGACAGGGGGGACGCCCTGGCCTACGAGATGACGATGGAGGAGATACTCGAGAGGACGGAAGAGGCAAAGCGACAGGGAGCGACGGAGGTCCACATCGTGGGAGGCCTTCACCCCGACTGGCCCTTCGAGTGGTATCTCCAGATGCTCAAAGAGATAAAGAGGGTGGCGCCTGAGATTCACATCCAGGCGTTCACGGCCGTGGAGATAGATTACTTCTCGCGAATCTCCGGACTCTCCCTCGAGGAGGTTTTCGAGAAACTCCTCGATGCGGGGCTCGGGAGCCTCCCGGGAGGGGGAGCAGAAATTTTCTCTCCCTCCGTGAGAAACCGCATCTGTCCGGAGAAGATTTCCGGAGAAAGATGGCTCCAGGTCATGCGGGTGGCACACAGGATGGGCATAAGGAGCAACGCGACGATGCTCTACGGTCACCTGGAGAGCGTGGAGGACCGGGTGGACCACCTCCTGGCGCTCAGGGACCTGCAGGACGAGACGGGCGGATTCCAGGCATTTATCCCTCTGGCTTTTCACCCGAAGAACACGGAAATTGAGAGGGGCTACACTTCCGGACTCGACGACCTGAGGACCCTTGCCGTTTCCCGGATTATTCTGGACAACTTCGACCACATCAAGGCGTTCTGGATTATGGTGGGGGAGAAAATCGCCCAGCTCTCTCTCCTTTACGGCGTTGACGACATCGACGGCACCGTCGTGGAGGAGAAAATCACCCACGCTGCTGGCGCTCTGACGGGGGAGGAGATGTCTGTTGACGAAATCGTAACCCTCATCAAACAGGTGGGGAAGGTGCCCGTCCAGCGAGACACACTCTACAACGTGGTGAGGGTCTGGAATTGACGGAGTCCCTCCTCGAAAAGCCTCTTAAGGGGGAGCGCATAAGCGACGAAGAGTTCCTCCACCTCTGGGAGCACTCTTCCCTTTACGACGCGGGACGCGCCGCCCATGAGGTGAGGCTGAGGAAGGCTGACCCCCGGGTCGTCACCTTCGTCATCGACAGGAATATCAACTACACGAACGTGTGCACTTCCGGGTGCGCCTTCTGCGCTTTTTACCGGAGGAAGGGGGACCCGGAGGGCTACGTCATCGACGCGGATGAACTGTACAGAAAGATAGAGGAAGCCATCTCACTCGGAGCCACCCAGATTCTCATCCAGGGGGGCCTTCATCCAGACCTGGGGCTGGATTACTACCTCTCCCTCCTGCGGGGGATAAAAGAGCGGTTCTCCATCCACATTCACGGCTTCTCACCCCCTGAGATTGTGCACATCGCCCGCCAGGGCGGGCTGGATATCGGGGAGACGCTCCGTCTCCTCAGGGATGCCGGCCTCGACACCATACCGGGGGGAGGGGCAGAGATACTCGATGACAGGGTGCGGGAGAAGATAAGCCCCCACAAAATTCGCGCTCACGAGTGGGCAGAGGTGATGCGTCAGGCGCACCTCCTCGGAATGCGGACGACGGCGACGATGATGTACGGGAGCCTGGAAGGGCCGGAGAACATCCTCGCCCACCTGAGGTTGGTTCGGGACCTGCAGGACGAAACGGGGGGGTTTACCGCTTTCATTCCCTGGTGTTTTCAGCCTCTCAACACGGCCCTCTCGGGGAGCGAGGAGTTTCGGGAAAAAAAGGATTCCTTCATCCGCTCCGTGCCGGGTTACCTGAAGTTACTCGCCCTCTCCCGACTCTACCTGGACAACGTGGACAACATCCAGGTCTCGTGGGTGACTCAGGGGGTCAAGGTGGCGCAGGTGGCGCTCTTTTTCGGAGCCAACGACTTCGGGTCTCTCATGATAGAGGAGAACGTCGTCCGCGCAGCTGGAGTGACCTACCGGATAGAGAAAGAGGAAATCGTGAACGCAATCCGCTCTGCCGGTTTCACCCCGGCCGTGAGGAACACCTATTATCAGGTCCTCTATTTCGTAGGAGAAAAAACGCCGTAAATTAAGGAAAAAATTAGGGGAATCCGGTTGCGCAGAGTTTCCCGGTGTGTTAAGTGAAGTGTGAAAATGAGACGGAGGGATTCGGTGCGCTGGACAGAGAGGCTAACGGTCAGACTTCTGGTCCCCATCATCGCGGTGCTTTCCATCTCGATGCTCCTTTCCCTTTTCTGGCTTTACCGGATTGAAAAGGAGCAACTCCTCAACAGGACGAGCAAGGAGACGGCCCTCGTCAGCGAGGTCATCAAGGCGGGCATCAGAAACCAGATGCTCCGGAAATACCAGGATATGACTCAGGCCACGATTGACCTGATTCAGAGGAAGGCGGGTCTCCGCGAGGTGACTCTCGTGAAGAAGGACGGGACCGTCGCCTATTCCTCGAATCACACCCTCAGAGGGAGAGTCATCGACAGGCACAGCGGTACCTGCAAGATATGTCACACAAACGGGGTGAATCCTGAAAAACAGACCGTGGTCATGGAAGCGGCAGACGGCAATCGGGTTTTCCGCTCTGTGAATCCCATCGAAAATGAGAAAGCGTGCAAGGAGTGCCATGAGAAAGACGGGAATCTCCTGGGCGTGCTCATCGTGGACCAGTTCATCAGCCGGGCTCTCCTTGACATCCAGGAGGTCCAGACTTCTCTCTTCATCATCGGCGCCGTCACCCTCTTCGTCCTCTTCACCCTCATCTTCGCCATCGTCGAGATACTCGTGCAGAAGCCGATATCCCTCCTCATCGAGGGGACCCGGAGGGTGAGGGACGGCGACCTCACCGCGAGCATCGACGTTGGCGTGAAGGGAGAGATTCGAGAACTGGCCGACGCCTTCAACACGATGGTTGCCGCCATCAGGGACCACGTCCAGGAGATAGAGGAGAAGAACTTCGAACTGAGGACCCTCTACTCGATGGTGGAGAGAATAACCCGGACGATCAACCTCAACGAGTTGAGGAAGATCGTCCTCGACATCATTCTCGAAGTTTTCGCCCGCGTCGACTACGGCGTAATCGTCTTCCGGCTGGTGGATGACGGGAAGATAGAGCTCTTTTCTCAGAAGTCCGGGGAAGAGAAAATCGTGGAAAAGGCTTTCGAGCGCGATGAGGTATCGGAGTACAGGGAATTCATCAATCCCGACATCGTGGAAGAGTGGGACTCCGGGCTCCTCGACGATACCGTCGTCACCGACGGGGGGAGCGGCATCATCGTTCCCTTAACGGCAAAGGGGAGGAAACTGGGTATCCTCTACGTGAAGAAGGAAAACGGCGAGACCTTTTCGGACAGGGAGAGGAAGCTCATTCAGGCCCTCTCTTCCCACATTTCGATGGCGCTCGAGAATGCCCGCCTCTACACGATAGCCATCACCGACGAGCTGACCAAGGCATATACTCTCCGTTACTTCCAGCAGGTCCTCACCGACGAGGTGGGGAGGTATCAGAGATACGGTCAGAAAGTTTCGATTCTCATGCTCGACCTGGACGATTTCAAGAAGGTGAACGATACCTACGGCCATCCCGTGGGAGATGTGGCGTTGAGGGAATTCGTCCGCCTCGTGAAGGAGTCGGTAAGGGAGGTGGACGTGGTCTGCCGCTACGGCGGCGAGGAATTTGCCGTCATCCTCCCGGAGACCGACGGGAAGTCTGCCCTCATCGTGGCTGAGAGGATAAGGGAGAGGACGGAGAAGAGGGTCTTCTACATTGAGGGGCACGAGATAAAGATTACCGTTAGCATCGGAGTTTCCTCGTGTCCCCGCGACGCCGTCACCGTGAGAGACCTGGTCAACGAGGCAGACAAGGCGCTCTACAGGGCCAAGGAGAGCGGTAAGAACTGCGTCCGGTCCGCAGGAGAGTGAGGGGAGAGAAAATGCTCGACCTGAAGTTCGTCAGAGAGAATCCTGAACTCATCAGGGAAGCCCTCAGGAAACGGAGGGCACAGTTCGACCTCGATGAACTCCTGGAACTGGACGAGAAGAGGCGGGCTCTCCTCGTCCAGGCCGACGACCTTCGGGCTCTCCGGAACAGGGTCTCCGACGAGATTGCCCGGATGAAAAAGGAGAAGAAGGACATCTCCGGCGTCGTGAAGGAGATGAAGGAGGTCTCGGAGAAAATTAAGGGACTGGAGGGGGAGCTCTCGGTAGTGGAGGAGAGGATTCGGGAGCTCATGCTCTCGCTTCCGAATGTCCCGCACGAATCTGTCCCTGAAGGGGAGGACGAGGAAGACAACGTCGTCGTCAGGACGTGGGGGGAACCGAGGGAGTTCTCCTTTGAGCCGAGAGACCACGTGGAGATAGGGGAAAAGCTCGGGATTCTCGACTTTGAAAGGGCGGCGAAGATTGCGGGGGCGCGCTTCGTCCTCTTCCGGGGAGCCGGCGCTCTCCTCGAGAGAGCGCTCATCAACTTCATGCTCGACCTCCACACGAGGGAACACGGCTACGAGGAGTACCTTCCTCCCTTCATGGCGAACAGGGATTCCTTCATCGGGACGGGGCAGCTCCCCAAGTTTGAGGAGGACCTCTTCCGGGTGGCTGACACGGACTTTTACCTCGTCCCCACTGCCGAGGTGCCGGTGACGAACATCGTCAGGGGCGAGATTCTGCGGGAGGAAGACCTCCCCCTGAAGATGACCGCCTACACTCCCTGCTTCAGGAAGGAGGCAGGTTCATACGGACGGGACGTGCGCGGGATGATACGGCAGCACCAGTTTGACAAGGTGGAGCTCGTCAAGATCACCACCCCGGAAACGTCGTGGGAGGAGCTGGAGTCGCTCACCCGGGACGCCGAGGAGGTGTTGAAGAGACTCGGGCTCCCCTACCGCGTCGTGACCCTCTGCACGGGGGACCTGGGCTTTTCCGCGGCGAAGACTTACGACATAGAAGTGTGGCTTCCCTCCCAGGGGAGGTACCGGGAGATTTCGTCGTGCAGCAACTTCACAGACTTTCAGGCGAGAAGGGCAATGATTCGCTACCGTCCCGAAGGGACGAAAAAAGTCCGCTACTGCCACACCCTCAACGGTTCAGGCCTCGCCGTCGGGAGAACCGTCGTGGCCATCCTGGAAAACTACCAGCAGGAAGACGGCTCCGTCATCATCCCCGAAGCCCTCAGGCCGTACATGGGAGGAGTTGAGCGGATTGCCGGGTGAGGGGAAGGGCGCTGAATAACCGAGGCGCCGAGGCACCGAGCCACCGAACATCCGTTTAAATG
>RFHC01000086.1 GCA_003696505.1 Deltaproteobacteria bacterium | reverse complement strand
TGAGTATCGTCCGGACCGGCCCCCAGTCCTCCCACCGTCGCGCGGAGGTCACGACTTTCTTCCTGAGGATGACAGGGCCGTGGGGACGCATGGCGTCGGAGAGCATCAGGTCTTCCATGATGGGGACGTCGGGGAAGCCTCCTGCCGACCGGAAAAACTCGCGTCTGACGAAAATTCCCTGGTCGCCGGTGAAGGAGCGGAAAAGGAGCGTTCTCACGTTTATCATCGCTCCCGTGATGCGGTAGATGAGTTTGTCGCCGGAGAGGGCGACGAGGAAAGCGCCTCCCGGGGAGTCTGGGTTTCTTTCAAGGGCTTCGAGAATTTTCTCTTTCCACCCGCGGGGGAGGAGCGTGTCGGCGTGGAGGAAGAGGAGAACATCTCCGGACGATGCGCGGGCGCCCTCGTTCATCTGAAGCGCACGCCCCGGTTTCTCCGATGCAATGAGAGTTACGCCTTTCTCTTTCTCCGCAATTTCCCTCGTCCTGTCCCGGCTTCCTCCGTCGACGACGATGACCTCGAAAGGGTCGCCTTCCAGCACGCGGGAGAGAGTTTCCGGGAGCGCTCCTTCCTCGTTGAGCGTGGGAATGATGACGGAGAGTGTGGGATGGCCCATGGTGTTAAGATTATAAAAAATAAAGGAAGGGGAGAGAGTGTGGGAAATTTGGTCGATAAAATCCTCGCCCGGCTTTACGGCGCATTCCCCTCTCTGGTGAAGAGGTATGCGAAGAAGGCAGACATCCTCACCTTTACGGAAACGCCTTTCACTTCTCCCTCGACGCCCCTGGAAAAAGCCCGCGTTGCACTTATCACGACGGGGGGAGTCCACCTGAAGAGCCAGACCCCCTTCGACATGGAGGACCGGAGCGGGGACCCATCCTACCGGGAGATTCCCGCTGACACCTCCTTCGACGAACTCCTGGTAACGCACGACTATTACGACAACAGGGACGCGAAGAGGGACCCGGGGGTGGTTTTCCCCCTCGATGCTCTGAAGGACCTTGCCGCAGAGGGGGTGGTGGGGAGCGTTAACGGGAGGCACTTTTCCTTCATGGGGCACATCACGGGAGAGCACCTGAAAACCCTCATGGAGGGGACGGCACCGGAAGTGGCGAGGTTCCTCCGGGAAGACGGTGTCGATGCCGTCGTCCTTGCCCCGGCATGAGGGCTCTGCAATCAGACCGTCGGTCTGATAGGGAGAGAAATTGAGAAAGAGGGGATACCGACGATAGCCGTCACGGTGTCCCCCGACATCACCCGGAAAGTCCGCCCCCCGAGGGCGGTCGACTTTGGTTTCCCTCTCGGACACCCCTTCGGGTTTCCGGGACAGAGATTTCTCAGAAAGAGGCTCCTCACCCTTCTCCTCGAGAGGCTCTACACCATCACAGAACCGGGGACGATAGAGAAAATCCCCGTTTATACGGGTCCTGCCGTCGAGTGCGAGGTCTGCGGGGACGAGTAACAGGGCCCGGCATGCCTCGTGCACCTTCCCTGGGGAAAAACCAGGAGGTGCGGTCATGAAGGTTCGCGTCATCTTTCTCGCCTCACTCGTTGCCCTTTTTCTCCTTTCCTCTCCTGCCGCGGCCGGTAGCGGCGGCAGCACCGGGAAGGTGCAGCACTACGGGAAACCGGGGAAGCACAGGATTACGGGGACGGTGGTTTTGCTCGACACTTCTCCCCCTTCCTTCACGGTGAAGGGACGAAGGAAGACTCTCTCCTTTACCTCTCCTCTCCCTCAGGGGGTGGAGACGGGGGACAGGGTCCGGGTCTTTTACCGCGTGGGGGAAGACAAAAAAGTGGTTGTCACGCGGATAAAAAAATTGAATAATGATATCGCCCTGGAGGGGGAGAAAAAGAGTCAGGTGAGGAATCGTTGACAGTCGTCGAGATGAATCGGAAGGAAGAGGTATCGAAGGGGAGTTCTGCTCCCCTTTTTTATTTTTTCCCGGGCCGTTGACCCGGCAACAGGTCTCTGTTAAATACTGAAAATTCCATTATCTCGAGGAGGTCGAAAAATGATCAAACAGTATCTCCTTGCTCCTGGTCCCACGCCGATTCCTCCGCGGGTTCTCCTGAAGATGGCGGAGCCCATCGTCCACCACAGGGCTCCCGCTTTCGAGAAAATCATGGAGGAAGTCCGTGAAGGTCTGAAGTACGTTTTCCAGACGGAGAGAGAGGTTCTCGTCTTCGCTTCGTCCGGAACGGGCGCAATGGAAGGAGCCGTATCCAACTTCCTCAAGAGGGGAGACAAAGCAATATGCGTCCGGGGCGGTAAGTTCGGTGAGAGATGGGCGGAGATTTGTGAGCAGTTCGGCGTTATTCCTGTGAATATAGACGTTCCTTACGGGAAAGCCGTGGACCCTGCGGACGTGAAGAAAGCTCTCGACGAGAACCCCGACGTGAAGGCAGTTTACGTCCAGGCTTCCGAGACCTCGACGGGCGTTGCGCACCCGGTGAAAGAGATAGCCGACATGGTGAAGGAGCGGGAGAACACGATAATCGTCGTCGACGCCATAACCGCTCTCGGCGTCTTTGACGTTCCCACCGATGCGTGGAACCTGGACATCGTCGTCGCCGGGTCACAGAAGGCCTTCATGCTCCCGCCGGGCCTCGCCTTCGCTGCCGTCTCTGAGAAGGCGTGGAAACTGGCAGAGGAGTCTGACCTTCCGAAGTACTACTTCGACTACAGGAAAGAGGCGAAATCTATTGTGAAGAATCAGACAGCATACACTCCCGCAGTTTCCCTCCTTATGGGACTCTGCGAGGTTCTGAGGATGATGAAGGAGGAGGGGCTCGAGAATATCTTCGCGCGCCACGCCCGCCTCGCGAAGGCGACGAGGGAGGGCGTAAAGGCTCTGGGTCTTGAACTTTTCGCGCCTGACTCTCCGAGCAACGCGGTGACGGCCGTGAAAGTGCCTGAGGGGATAGAGGGAGGTAAGATAACGAAGATTATCAGGGACGAGTACGGCGTGACCATCGCCGGCGGTCAGGGGTCGATGAAGGGGAAGATATTCCGCATCGCCCACCTCGGTTACGCTGACAAGTTCGACGTCATCACGGCGATATCCGCGCTGGAGATGACCCTGAACAGGCTCGGCTATCCCGTCGAGTTTGGAAAGGGCGTTGGCGCGGCAATGAAGGTCCTCGAAGAAGAGTAAGACAAACGACACGAAAGAGGGGTGAGGAAGATGAGCCAGTTCAGAGTCCTTGCGCTCGATAACCTTCAGGCTGTGGGAATCAATTACCTGAAGGAGCAGGGTTTTGACGTAGACGTGAAAGGGAAGATGAAGCCCGAGGAACTAAAGGAGGTCATCGATTCCTACGACGCCATCATCGTCCGGAGCGGCACGAAGGTAACCGCCGAGGCTCTCGAGGGTGTGACCCGGCTCAAGGTCATCGGCCGCGCGGGAATCGGAGTGGACAACATCGACATCCCGGCCGCCACGAAAAGCGGCGTCGTCGTCATGAACACCCCGGGAGGGAACACGGTGACGACGGCGGAGCACACGATTGCCCTCATGATGGCTCTCGTTCGAAACATCCCCCAGGCGGACAGGTCGATGAAAGAGGGGAAGTGGGAGAAGAGCAAGTTCCTCGGGATGGAGGTGTGCGACAAGACGCTCGGCGTCATCGGTCTGGGGAATATCGGGAAAATCGTGGCTGACAGGGCAAGGGGACTGCGGATGAGAGTTGTCGGTTTTGACCCCTACGTGTCTCCCGACGACGCTGCCCGGCTCGGCGTGGAACTCGTTTCCCTCGACGAGCTCTTCAGCAAGTCAGACATCATCACCGTTCATACCCCTCTCACTCCCGAGACGAAGGACCTGATAAATGCCGAAAGCATAGCAAAGATGAAGGACGGGGTTTACATTATTAACTGCGCCAGGGGAGGAATCGTCAACGAGGCGGACCTGGTGGCTGCCATCGAGAGCGGGAAGGTTGCCGGAGCGGCTCTCGACGTTTACCCGAAGGAACCGCCTGACCCCGACAGCCCTGTCCTGAAGAGCGACAGAATAGTCTGCACCCCGCATCTGGGGGCTTCCACGATTGAGGCTCAGGAGAAGGTGGCTCTCCAGATTGCGGAGCAGATCGTCGACTACCTCGTGAGGGGGACGATACGGAATTCCGTCAACTTTCCCTCCATTTCGGCAGAACTCGTTCCGGTTCTCCGTCCCTACATCGACCTGGGAGAGAGGCTCGGGAGTTTCCACGGGCAGCTGCTGGAAGGGCGTCCCTCTGAGATCACTGTCGAGTACCTGGGAGAAATCAGCCAGCTTTCCACCGACCCCGTGACCATAGCCGTTCTCAAGGGAATGCTCCAGCACCTCTTCGAGGGAGTGAACCTGGTCAACGCAAGGATGGTAGCCGAGGAGAGGGGGATAAAGGTCACGGAGACGAGAAATCCCCGTTCCGAGGATTACGCCTCCCTCGTCAGGGTGAAGGTGGCGAGCAACGGCAGGGAGTTCTCCTGCTCTGGCACGCTCTTCGGGTCGGAACCGATGGTCGTGAAACTCATGGGATTCCACATCGAGGCTCACCTGGAGGGCTCCATTATCATGATGAACAACCAGGACGTCCCCGGCGTCCTCGGGCGCGTCGGGACCTACCTCGGCGAGAGGGGGATAAACATTGCGGGCCTCCAGCTGGGACGGGAGTCCATCGGAGGGACGGCGGTCTCCCTCATAAACGTGGATCAGGAGGTTTCGGAGGAGATTCTCGAAGGGCTGAAGAAGCTCCCCAACATCACGGATGCCCGTTACCTGAAATTCTGAGGGGGCAGGAGAGGTGAAAAACGTCATCGTCCTCGGCGCCCAGTGGGGCGACGAGGGAAAAGGGAAGGTCGTCGACCTCTACGCCGAGTTTGCCGACGTGGTGGTCCGATTTCAGGGGGGGAATAACGCGGGGCACACCCTCGTCATCGGAGGGGAGAAGCACATTTTTCACCTCATCCCGTCGGGAATTCTCCACCCCCAGAAGAAGTGCGTCATCGGGAATGGCGTCGTCGTCAACCCGAAGGTCCTCCTCGAGGAGGTGGGGAGGCTCAAGGAGAGGGGATACCTTCAGGACGATTCCCAGCTGAAAGTCAGCCACCTGGCGAACGTCATCATGCCCTACCACGTCGCCCTCGACGTCGCGCGGGAGAAAAAACTGGGCGATGGGAAAATCGGCACGACGGCGCGCGGTATCGGGCCCGCCTACGAGGACAAGGTTGCCCGCGTGGGAATCCGGGTCTGCGACCTGCTGAAACCGGACGTTTTCGGAGAGAAACTGAGGAATAACCTGGAGGTGAAGAACTTCCTCCTGGAGAAGTACTACGGGGCGAAGCCCTTTGAATTTTCGGAGGTGTTCGACGAATACGTTTCTCTCGGCGAGAGGATAAAGGTTTACGTGGACGATACATCCCGCTTCCTCGAGAGTGAGATGGGACGGGGCGCGAAGGTCCTCTTCGAAGGGGCGCAGGGTGCGATGCTTGACATCGACCACGGCACGTATCCCTTTGTCACCTCGTCGAACACGACGGTGGGCGCTTTTGCGACGGGTGCCGGGCTCTCCGTCAAGAGAGCGGGGAGCGTTATCGGTGTGGCGAAGGCGTACACCACGAGGGTGGGAGGAGGACCTTTCCCATCAGAACTCAACGACGCGGATGGAGACTACCTCCGCGAAAAGGGGCAGGAATTCGGGTCAACCACGGGGCGCCCGAGGCGGTGCGGGTGGTTCGACGCCGTCGTCGTCCGGTATGCCCACAGGCTCAACGAGTTCGACGGTCTTGCAATCACGAAGATAGACGTCCTGACGGGGCTTCCGAGGGTGAAAATCTGCGTCGGTTACCGCTATGAGGGGAAAGTCCTCGATTCTCTCACGCCCGAGATAGATGTTCTCTCGCAGGTAGAGCCGGTTTACGAAGAGCTCGAGGGGTGGTCGGAGGACATCCGGGAGGCAAAGGAGTTCGACGACCTCCCGAAGGAGACGAAGAGGTATATCCGACGGATAGAGGAACTCACGGGCGTGGAGGTTGTTCTCGTTTCAGTGGGCCCGGAGAGGAACGAAACGATTCTCCGAAAAAACCCCTTCCGTTGAATGGGGAAAGCGGAGGAAGTCTACCCGCCTTCCGCATTACCACCTGTTTGCCAGGTATTCTGTGTGTCGGATGCTCCGATGCTC
>RFHC01000085.1 GCA_003696505.1 Deltaproteobacteria bacterium | reverse complement strand
GTTCTCGTAAATTTCACTCAGGGAGCGGGGGAGCATCTCCCCTTTCGAGGCGTGGGAATTCACGATTTCCTGAATCTGGCGAGCATCGGATATCCTCGCCTTCCGAACCTTCACCGCTTCCCCCCTCCGAGAAGGGTCTCGGCAAGCCTCACTGCCTCAGGGGTAACCTTCTCTCCGGAAACCATACGGGCAATTTCCTCAACCCTCTCCTTCTCCCTCAGGACCCTCACCCTGGTGGTTATCCCCTCGCCGGAGGCCACTTTCTCCACCCGGACATGGTGGTCCGCCAGGGCGGCTATCTGGGGAAGGTGAGTGATGCAGAGGACCTGCGCCCTCTCTGAGAGTGTCTTCAGTTTCTCACCCACCTTCTCGGCAACTTTCCCGCCGATGCCCGCATCGACCTCGTCGAAGATGAGGGTTTCGAAGCTCCCCTTCCCCGCCACCGCCGTGTGAATCGCCAGCATCACCCGGGAGAGCTCCCCACCGGACGCGATGGCTGCGAGAGGGCCCGGCTCGACGGACTCGACGGGAGCGAAGAGAAAATCCGCCCTCTCTGCCCCCCAGGGGCCCGGACCTCCCTCGAGGCTCGTCAGGCGGACGCGGAAGAGTGCGCTTTTCAATTCCAGGTCCTCCAGCTGGCCAGCCACTTCCCTCTCGAAAGCGGGGAGAGCCTCCTCCCTCCTCTCCCGGAGGCGAGAGGCAGCCTCATAGACCTCTTCCCGGAGGCCTCTCTCCCTTTCCTTCAGAAACTCGAGCCTCTCCGACAGGCCCGAAAGCCTCTCCCTCTCCCGCCTCAGCTCTTCGAGCTTCGCCTGGAGTTCGTCAGGAAATACCCCGTATTTTCGGGAAAGTCGCCTGATGAGGGAAAGGCGGTCCGTGAGTTCGACGAGGCGGCTGTCATCCAGGGGTATCTGTCCGGTGCGGGTGAGGATTTCGTGCGAGAGGTCGGACAGACCGATGAGGTGCTCCCTGACCCTCTCTGCCAGCGCGCCCGCCTCCGGGTCAACTTTCCCCGCGCTCTCCAGTTCCCTCAGGACCTCCTCCAGGAGGGAGAGAATATTTACCTCCTCCTCGCTCAGCAAAGCCCGGGCTCTCGTCAGCGCTTCCCTGATTTTCGCCGCGTTTTTCAACAGGGGGAGCTCTTTCTCTATTTCTTCCTCCTCGCCCGGATAAACGGCGGCACTCTCCAGTTCTTTCACCGCCCTCTCCACCTCCTCTCTCCTCGCCTCGAGGCCGGGAAGTTGCTCTTTCAGGTCCTCTATCTCTTTCACGGCCTCGCGCCAGCGACGGTAGAGGGAACGGTATTCCTTCAGAATTTCACCGTTTCCCGCGTACTCGTCGAGAAGTCTCGTGGCGCTCCTCCTTTCGAAGAGCTGCTGGAGGGAATGCTGGCCGAGGACGCTGACGAGAGAGGAGGTGACCTCGGAAATTGTCCTTCCCGTCACGCTCACGTCGTTGATGAAGCTCCGGGACCTTCCTGTGGGGAAAACAACCCTCCTGAGGATGATGAAGTCGGACCCGTCTATTCCCGCATCCTCCAGAAACTGAAGGAGTTCCTCTCCCTCGCCCACCTCGCACACGATTTCCACCGACGACGTTTCCTCCTTCGGGATGAGCGTGGGGGGGACCTTCTCTCCCAGGGCGATTCTCAGCGACTCAATGAGAATCGACTTCCCCGCCCCGGTCTCGCCCGTGATGACGTTGAACCCTTCTGAAAAGGGCACCCTCACGTCCTCGAGGAGAGCGAGGTTTTTCACGCGGATTTCCCTGAGCACTCCCTCTTCACCTCTCTCCCCACTTCAGTTTCGTCCTCAGGATGCTGAAGTAGTCCTTGAAGGGGGACCGGATGAGCTTAAGAGGTTTTTCCGACCTCCTCACCTCGATGACGTCTTCCTCGTTGAGTCCGAACCCCACCTGTCCATCCAGCGTCAGGAGAACGTCCGTTTCCCTGCTCTTCAGCTTCGCCCTCACCGTGGCGGAGGGAGGGAGGACGATGGGTCGATTCGTCAGGGTATGGGGGCAGATGGGAGTGACGAGAATGCACTCCAGATTCGGGTAGACGATGGGGCCTCCAGCCGAGAGGGAGTAAGCAGTCGAACCTGTCGGTGTGGAGATGATGAGCCCGTCTGCCTTGAATGTGGTCAGGTAAAACTCATCCACCCAGGCCTCGATGTCGATAATTTTCGCCAGCGCGCCCTTGTTTATGACGACGTCGTTGAGGACGGTGTAGTTCGCCACCCTCTCTCCCATCCTGTGGACGTGGCAGACGAGCATCATCCTCTCGTCGTACTCGTAGTCTCCCCTGACGATTCTCTCGAAGACGGGATAGAGCTCCTCGAGGGTGATGGCGGTGATGAAACCGAGGCTTCCCATGTTCACCGCAAGGATGGGAATCCCCGACTCTCCCACGACGCGGGCGGCCGAGAGGAGCGTGCCGTCACCCCCGATGGAAACGATAACGTCCGATATCTCCGGGAGCCTCGACCTGAGAATCCCCTCCTCACGGCGCATGACGGTGGCCGTCTCCCTGTCCAGGTACACCTCCTTGCCCTTTTCCTTCAGCCACGCCGAAAGTTCCTCGACGAGGGATACGGCTTTCTCCTCCGAGGGTTTCGCGATGATTCCGAAACGGTTCACGTCGAACCCCTTTCCCTTCCGTCCACTCCGCCCTTACAAGACCCGGAAAGGCGTGTAGAATGTAATTGTTGAGAATTTTATAACAGATAAAGGGACAGGGTCGACGGGCAAAAAGCCACAGGCAGCGATGGAACTTTTCGAGAAGATATACGAAAGGGAGAGGAAAAAGAACGCCCCTTTAGCAGACCGGCTGAGGCCGGAGAAACTGGAGGAGTTCGTCGGGCAGAAACACATCCTGGGGGAGGGGAAATTCCTCTCCTCAGCCGTGAGGGAAAAGAAGATACCCTCCCTCATTTTCTGGGGCCCCCCGGGGTCGGGAAAGACGACGCTCGCCCGGATTCTCGCCCGCGAGGTGGGAGCCACATTTCTCACCTTCTCCGCCGTTCTCTCCGGAATCAAGGAAATCAAAGAGGCCATCAGGGAAGCGGAAACCGCACGGGCGAAGACGGGGAAACAGCTCATCCTCTTCATCGACGAAATCCACCGGTTCAACAAGTCCCAGCAGGATGCCCTCCTCCCCTTCGTCGAAGACGGGACCGTCACCCTCATCGGCACCACAACGGAGAACCCTTCATTTGAAATTCGAGGCGCCCTCCTCTCCCGCTGCCGGGTCCTGACCCTGGAGAAACTGACTCCCCATGACCTGGAGGAGATATTCCACCGTGCGCTCCACCACCCTGAGCACGGCGTCGCACGGGACGGGTACTCATTCACGGAAGATGCAAAAAAACACCTCATCGCCAGCTCTGACGGCGACGCGCGCGCCCTCATAAACGCAGTGGAGGCCTCCACGTTCATCGCCGCCTCCCGGGGGACAAAGGAGGTGACGCTCCAGATAGCGGAAGAGGCGCTCCGAAAGAAGGCTCTCCTCTACGACCGGGCGGGAGAAGAGCACTTCAACCTCATCAGCGCATTTCACAAATCCCTCCGGGGCTCAGACCCGGACGCGGCCCTCTACTGGCTCGTCCGGATGCTCAAAGCAGGGGAAGACCCCCTCTACGTGGCCCGGAGGATGATTCGATTCGCCTCGGAAGACGTGGGAAACGCCGACCCGCACGCACTCACCGTCGCCCTCTCAGCCCACCAGGCCTACACGATTCTCGGGTCTCCCGAGGGAGAACTCGCCCTCGCCCAGGCCGCCCTCTACCTGGCCACGGCGCCGAAGAGCAACCGCGCATATACGGCATTCAAGGAGGCAAACCGCTTCGTCGACGAAACGGGATACCATCCCGTCCCGTATCACCTTCGCAACGCCCCGACGAAACTGATGGAGGAAATGGGCTACGGCGAGGGCTACAGGTATCCTCACGACTACGATAAGGGATTCGTCCTGGAGAATTACTTCCCCGAATCGCTCCGCAGGAGGAAGTTCTACCACCCGACTGATAGGGGGTACGAGAAGAAGATAAAGGAATACATCCGGTCGCTCTGGGGAGACGGCCGCTCCTCTAATCGAAGAGGTCCCTCAGGCGAATGACGCTCACCTCGTGATTCTTCTCCTCCTCCGCCAGGTCGAGAAAAAGTGCCTTCACCCCTTCGTCTTCCGCTCCGTCTGCGAGAGCGCGATAGTGCTCGTAAGCTCTCCTCTCCGCTTCCCGGGCAAAATCGAGGATGTCACCGACGGGAGACTCCTCGGTCAGGCCCCTCTCCCGAAAAGCACGGAGAAGGGTCTCCTGCCCGCGGCTCCGAAAAATCTTTATCACGTCCACGAGGTCGAGGGATTCCCTCCCCTCCTCGGACCAGGCGGAGAAAATTTCGATGAGCCTCGCCACGTGGGACTCCTCGCTCCGGGAGAGGTGGGTGAGAACGTTCCGGGCATCCGCGTCTATGACCTTCTCTGCCAGGTCCTGGTAGACGAGCATGGCGGAGAATTCCATCGTCAGTGAGCGCTCCACGACCTCTCGCAAATCCATTCCGTCCTCCCTGCTTTTCGTTTCATTATACAACCTCCCCCTTCCCCGACCGGGGAAAGTCTCCCTGACTTCAGCCGGTGGTCCGGGCCTGACAGTTTCCGCCACTCTGGAATGAGCAAGAATCGGAGAAATTCTGCAAAAAAAGGGTTTCCCTCCTTTATTCGCCCAGATTGGCGGTGTTAAAATGAAAATCAGCGAAACGGGAAGGTGGGCATCATGAATCCTTTGAAAAAGGAGTTGCAGAGGTACGAGAGGGCACTCAAGAAATTCTTCGGCATCCCGGCAGCAGAGAGGAAACAGAAAGACAGAGAGAAACTCCTCACCATCCTCGGCGTCCCCAATCCCCAGGAATTTCTGAACATGCACATCCCCCTCTGGCAGGCGAGAATTGACGAACTCCTGGACCCCACGAGCACCGACATGCTCCCCATCAGCATCGGGCACTCCTACGTCAACTGGGTCAGGGGCGCCATCAGGCAACTCCCCCGGGAGTCGAGGGTGAAGATTTTCAGTTCCAAGATGAAACTGACGGGGCTGAAAAAAGCGATTCAGGAACTGATCGGGAAGATACGGGGGAGAAAACCAAAGGACTTCTACGTGGACGACGTGCAGCTCGTGGACAAGATTCACAAGGACACGCGCGTTTCCGTCGTCACGGACGAAGGCGAGAGGTTCGACCTCTACATCTCACGCTTCGGATGCACGGGGGAATATATATTCAGCGGACTTCCCGGCATCGTGGAGATCCCCGCCCAGCCGGTTCAGTTCCACGTCACCCCGCAGGGGGAGGAGATTCTCATCAAGCCCGTCGAGGAAGGGGTAAACCTCTACCTGGACGATTCCCTGCCGGCGGACTACTTCCTGGAAAACTGGGAGTGGATTGTCGAGGGAGTTGCGCGGTGCGACGCGCTCGGGGACGCCATCGGGACGGCGCTCCGATTCGGACACTACATGGCAACGGAGGACAGGAGGGTCTACACGATAGACAACATCGAGATATTTCACCTTGACTCCACCGACGTGAAGATTCACGAACCCGTCTACGACTTCATCTCCCGGAGAGTGCACCCTGACGACGCGAAGAAGAGAAAACAACTCCGGGAGAAACTGAGGAAAAAGTACGAGGAAGTGTACGAGGCGCAGATGGCGAAGATTCGGGAGAAGTGGCCTCAGATAGAGAGGTACCTCTCCGAGTTCAAGCGGCTCATCAGGGAGTACACGGGAGAGCCTTTCGAAATCGTTCTCTCCCGTATTCGTTCGAGAATTTTCGGAAAGAAGTGATGGAGTTGCCGGACGTGTCCCGGCCCTTCCGCTTTCTCATCCCCCTCATCCTGGTCGTCTCCTTCGCTTTCCAGGGATGTTCCACCGTTTTTCGGAACTCCGTTCCGGAGAGGGACGGGGAAGTGAAGGGGGAGGTTTCGTCCCCGGTCCACGTGTACCGCGACAGATGGGGAGTCCCCCACATCGTGGCGGAGACTCTCGACGACCTGCTCTACGCACAGGGATTCGTCCACGCTCAGGAGCGTCTCTTTCAGATGGAGACGGAGAGGCGCCTCGCCTCGGGCCGCCTCTCGGAAGTCTACGGGAAAGACGCGCTCCCCCTGGACCGGTTTTTCCGCTCCCTCTCGCTGAAGGAGAAAGCCGGGGAGATGTACCGCAACCTCAGTGAAGAGGACAGGAGGCTCATTGACCGCTACGTGGCGGGAGTCAACAGGGCCATCGAAACGATGAAGAAACCTCCGCCGGAGATGCGTCTCCTCTCCGTTGAACCCGAGCCATTCAAAGGGAGCGACGTGGCTCTCACGGCACTCCTCAAAGGTTTCGGACTCGCCCAGTGGCTTGAAGAGCTGGCATATCGCGTCGTCCTGGAACGTGCGGGAGAAGAGAAACTGAAGGACATCCTCCCCTTCCGGGAAGACCTGTACGGAATATCCGTCATTCGGCACGGGAACAGGGAATCTCTCAACCTCGAGGAAGCAGACCGGCTCCTGACGGCCCTCCTTTCCTTCCCCCTCTTTCCCCGAACGGGTGGTTCCAATTCGTGGGTCGTCTCGGGGAGAAAGACGGCGGATGGCCTCCCCCGCCTCTTCAATGACCCCCACCTTCCCCTGACAGCGCCCTCCGTCTGGTTTGAGAACCACCTGATTGCGAAGGGATTCGAGGTTTACGGATTCTCCTTCCCCGGAGCGCCCTTCGTCGTCATCGGCTTCAACAGGCACGTCGCGTGGGGATTCACCAACGTGATGATGGACGACGCGGACCTCTTCGTCGAGGAAGAGGGGGAGAAGGGAGGATATCTCTACAGGGGGCGCGAGAGGAAGTGGGAGGAGAGGAGGGAGACCATCTCCATCAGGGGAGAAAACCCGGAAGAAATCGTGGTGAGAAAGTCGGTCCACGGTCCCCTCATCCCTTCGCTGTTTCCGGGACTCAGGGAATCCTTCGCCTTCCGCTGGACCGGATACGACGCCCCTCCCGGGCACCTGACGGCGCTTATGTGGCTGAACAAAGCCAGGAGCGCAGAGGACGTCATCTCCGCTCTCTCCCGATTCTCCTTCCCCGCCCAGAACGTGGTTTTCGCCACCTCCAGCGGCGACATCGGATACGTCCTCGCCGGGAGAATCCCGAAGAGGAAAAAAGTCCACCCCCCTCTTCCGGTCCCCGGAAGTTCCGGTGAGTTCGACTGGGAGGGCTACGTTGACTTCCGGAAAAACCCGAAGAAGCTCAACCCTCCCGAGGGGTTCATCGCCACGGCGAACTTCCCCCCTCTTCCGCCGGGGGAATCGCCCTACATCTCTTCCGTCTACGAACCTCCCGCCAGAGGGAGGAGAATCCTTAAGGTCCTGAAAGGGAAGGATGTCTTCTCCCTCGACGAACTCCTCGCCCTCCAGACCGACGTGAAGCTCGAGCCTGCCGAGAGGGAGAAGAGCCTCTTCGTGAAAATCCTCGGGAAAACTTCCGGGCTCTCGGAAAAGGAGAGGAAAGCTCTCGACCTGCTCGCGTCGTGGGACGGGTCGCTGAACAGGAATTCCGCGGGGGGAGCGCTCTTCGAAGTCCTTTACGAGGAGGTCCTGAAAAACACCTTCGCCGACGAACTGGGGAACGAGGGATACCGGATATTTTCCCGGAC
>RFHC01000084.1 GCA_003696505.1 Deltaproteobacteria bacterium | reverse complement strand
CCAGTGAGCATAACTGGAGAATTCAAATGAGAGGACGACCTGCTGACCTGCATAGGAAGAGATGTCCACCGAGTGGGAACCGCCTCCCGAGGTGTTTGAGCTGGTGAAAAGGGTTGTAAGGAGATTTCCGCTGGTGTCTCTGAGGACGACGTTGTAGGTGTTATTTTCGTCAGGGAAATTCTGGTAGATGTCAAAACTATCATTCCACGATACCGTAACGGGTGCGACTGCGGTGGTCAGGTCGATAACCTGGGAGAGGCGGGAATCGGGAGTAGCGAGGATGTATGCGCTGTAGGACCCGCTAAGCGGAGACCAACCGGAATCACCTCCATCGGAGACGATTCCGTTTTCCGCTCCTGGGAAATTAGAAAGGGAGATGATAGGTGAATATGTCTGGATGTCTGCGGTCGTCACACTGGGAAAAGATTCTGTAAGGGGGGTATCCTGATTCACTGTGACAGTGAGGACGAGTGCATCGTCGAACTGGTCATCGAAACCGTCTGAAAGCGCGAAATAAGGGGTTAAGTCCCAGTAGTTGGCCGCTCCGGGGAAAGCCCCTCCATCGCCATCAAGAGGGGGGACGAACTGCGGAATGACCGTCATGAAGGGGGCTTCCACAGGTTCTCCTGCGATGGCTGGTTGAGAACTTCCTTTTTTGTGTCCGAATTTCAGAACGTCTGCGTCGCAAGCAAAAAGAAGCGTTAGGATAAGTAAAAATACTGGATAAAGAAAAATAAATCTCTTTTCTCCTTTTACATTAATCATGATTCCTCCTCATGAGTATTTCCTCTTTTTTTTAGAGGGATTCTCAAAAAGGGCAACATTCGTGCCGGCTGAAGGGTTTCAGGGGAAATTTGCCAATCACCTGGTTCTATTGGAGAATTTTTCTTGAGAAGAACAGGAGATGCAGGAAGGGAGGGAAGTTAAATGCCAATAATAGGTAAATATTTGCCTATTTTATCCTGGTTAAAGGAAACGACCCCATTTATCCCTTTCTTTGCTTTTTCCAGAAATGTGTAATGCGAATTCCTGTTTCTGGCAATGGGGAAACGGGAAATCAAAACACATCCGCTACGGGCAGGGAGAAGCCCTATTCCTTTATGTTATTCTGTTTTTCCGTTTCGTTTTTTTTCGGGACTCCGGATGCTCTGATGCTCGTCGGTCCGCCGGTTCGTGAACCTCGTGAACTTCGCGAACCTCGTGAACTTCATGACCTTCGACTTCTCTCAGATCCCACCTTCGACACAGCTCAGGTTCCACCGCTCCCCTACGGCTTTTTCAACACTTTTTTACAGGGTTTCAACCCGTTATTTCCCATGTATGAAAGCGCGCACCGTGTCAAGGGCAAAATATCCCTCTCCTGATTTTCCCTCTCACTTTCCCCCGATTTCACAGAACAGAGCCGGGAAAAACCTTCTTATACCGCTGCCCGCTCTTCACTCACGCCGTTTGTCCCACACATGTATACGCTCTCTTCGGAGCGATGAGTATCATACGGGCGGGTGCCGCAATCATTAACCTCGAGCCTCATAGGACTCACGGAGCTCACGCAGCTCCCCGCCCGGACGAACAGCGTTACGGTACGGCTCCTCCTTCTTCAAAACCCACCAGGCACTACAGGCAAGACGGCGCGCTACAGCAACTGCTGCAATCCCATGACCCTTCTGGGACTTGATCTTCAAATAATCCCTCGCCACCTTCAAATGAGACCAGGACTTCGCCCATCTCCCCACCACCGTCGCCGCCTCCACAAACGCCCACTTCAATATCCGCTTCGATGCCTTCGGCGTCCGGCCGTAAAACGTCTTCCCTCCAGAGGAACGAACACGGGGAACTAGTCCACAATAAGAGGAAAACTTCCCCGCACTGGGAAATCGCTCCACGTCCCCCATCTCATAACAAATCACCACCGAGAGAACCTTCCCCACGCCCGGAATCGTCTGCAAAAGCTTCATCCGATGGTCCTCCTTCACAACCTCCCACAAACGTTTCTCTATCTCCTCCATATGACTCTCCACCGCAGAAAGAAAGGAAAGCCGCATCTCTATCCCATGCCTGCTCTCCCGAGGAACACGATCCAGAACCTCCTTCACCTTCTCACGACCAGAAATACCAAAAAGATCGCTCACGTCAGACACTCGAACCCCCCACTTCCCAAGTTGAGCGTGAATCTGGTTCTTCACGCTCGTCCGAACTCGGGAAAAACCCATCCGAACTCGCAACAACTCTCGCACATCTCGTATCTCCCCCGGGGGAATCCATACCGTCGGCAAAGAACCCAAATACAACAACTTCCCCAAACCGACACTGTCTAACTTGTCCGTCTTGTGAATATGACCCATCATCGCCTTCGCCTTCCCAGCGTGAACTAAATGCGGAACGTGACCACACTCCTCAATCAGGTCGATCATCCAGTACCACCCCCTCGACGCCTCCACCGCTACCTCACTCCCAGGGGGCAGGGAACGGTAAAACAACTCCAGGGACTCCCCATCGTGGGGCAACCGAACCTGAGATACCACCTTCCCCCTTCCATCCAACACAGCAAAATTCGAGTATTCCTTGTGCATGTCACATCCGATAAAATAAATGCCATCTTTCTTTTCTGTCATTTTTTCACCTCCTGTTCTGGTCTTTT
>RFHC01000083.1 GCA_003696505.1 Deltaproteobacteria bacterium | reverse complement strand
CTCCGGGAGGAGGGGGTGTCGAGCCGGACGGCGAAGAGCTTCTCCCCGAAGGCCTCAGCGACCCGAATCGCCTCGAACTTCTCGTCCTGGAAGGTGTCGATGAGGCATATGCGATTCACCTCCGGAGGGACGACCTCGTCAAAAGCCCTCATCGCCTCGACGGTGTCGCCCATCACGAGGATAAGAGCGTGGGGGATTGTCCCTGTCGGGGGGATACCCAGTTTCTCCGCCGAGAGGATAACGGAAACGCCGTCGCATCCCCCGATGTAGGCGTACCGGTCGATGAAGACGGAGAGCGCCGGGTGCATCCTCCTCGCCCCGAAGGAGAGGACGATTCTGTCCCCTGCGGCTTCCTTGACCCGCGCGGCTTTCGTCGCGATACCGGAAGCCTGGCAGAGAATCCCGAGGAGCGCCGTCTCCATCTCCGCAAATTCTCCGTATGCTCCCTCGATGACCGCGACGGGCTCCCCCGGGAAGAAGAGGGACCCCTCCGGGAGTGCGGAGAGGCGGACTCCCCTCCCCTCGAGGAGAGAGGCCACTTCCTCGACCCCGGCGAATATTCCCCACTCGTAGTTTGAGGGGAGGCCTTTCAGGTAAATTTCCGCCTTGACCGGCACACGGTCGAGGCCCCGCTGCCTGAGAATCTCCAGCGTCCGGACGAAGTAGACATCCGTCGTCCGCCCCGCTCTTATCTCTTCAGCCGTGGGGATGTAGTCCATTCTCACCTCCTCCTCACCACGGTCGCGCCGAGAACCTTCTCCATCTGGTCGAGAGCAAACCTGTGGCTCTCCTCGTCGAGGCCCGCCACGAGATTCTCGTCAACGACGACGTCGTAGCCCCGGAGGACGGCGTCGGACGCGGTGAAGAGGACGCAGATGTTGGTAACGCATCCCGCCAGGTGGAGGGTCTTCACGCCCATCTCTCTCAGAACCCGGTCGAGCCGCGTCCGGAAAAATCCCGAATAGGTCTTCTTCTCAACGATGACGTCCCCCTCCCGGGGCGCAATCTCCTTCACCACCTTCGCTCCCTCCGTCCCCCTGACGGCGTGGGGAGGCCAGCCGTAGCGGGCAAACTCCCTGTCGTTGGGAGCGTGAGAGTCACAAACGTAAATCACCGGTTCCTTCCTCCTCCGAGCGAGGGATATCCTCCGCTTCAAGGAAGGAAGGATCTCCCGCGTCTTCGGCACCTCGAGGGGAGCGCCCTCGAGGACGAAGTCGTTGAGCATATCAATGATGACGAGAGCCTGTCCGTCTCTTTTTTCCGTCATGGTTCTCCACCTCCTACCGGAAGAGTTTTCCGGGAAGTCTCTCTTTCATTATATTCTCGATGAGCTCCTTCCCCTTCTGCCGGAGTACCTTCCGGGGGTTGAGAGCAACGGACAGGCCGTTGAGGGGTCCTCCTATCCTCACAGGGACGAAGACGCCTTCCTTTGTTTTCCTGACAAAGGGGACCTTCACCTTCCGGGCGAATGAAGCCGGGAGTTTCAGCTCTCCCTCAAGTTCAATTCGGGAGAGGCCCTTTACCGTCCCCTCTCCCGTGAAAGAGAAACCCTTCCCCTCGATTCTCACCCTTTTCGCCCTCACCGTCCCCCCTTCCACGGAAAACGGCGCCTCCACCGCTTCAAACTCCGTGAACTTCGTTTTTTTCACGGGAAGTTCCCCCCCCACTGCCTGCACGAGGCCGAGGACGTCTCCCAGGAGGTCGAAGTTTGATATCCTTCCCTTTTTAATCCTGATAACTCCCTTTCCCGTAAGAGTCTCGGCGAGTCGAGCCATCGAGGAGACGTCGCCCTTCCCCTGGAAGGAGAGGGAGAGGTTCCCGTCCGCCACCCCTCCCAGAGAAGTGGCAGACTTCAGAAATTCAAAGAGGGAAAGCCCCTCCGTGTTGAGGACGAGGGAGACGGGGAGCGCTTCGCCACCCACCTTCGCGCTTCCCGTCGACTGCACCGCCCCTCCGAAAGCACGGGCTGACACGTCCTTCCAGAAAAACTCCCCCCGCCTGAGGACAAGCGTTCCGGAGAAGTCCTTTACCTCCATGCCCCTGAATCGAGCTCCTCCCAGCCTCGCGAAGAGGGAGATATTCATCCTCTGGACGAGGGGGGTTTTCTGAGCCTGGGACGGAGCGGCCTTCCCGCCTTTCTTCTTCTCAAGGGTCTTCAAACGCCCCATGAGGGAATCCACATCCAGGTAATCAGAGGTGAGCGTAAAGACGCCGCCTATCTCCTCTCCCCACCGGGCGTGTCCTTTGAGCGCCACCCTCTGCCCCGCCACGAGGCCGGAGAGAGGGCTCATGACGATTCTCTCCCCCTCAACTTCCAGGTGACCGGAGAGAGCGCGCAGGGGAAGGTCGTAACCCTCCACGTCCAGGTTCACGTCCTTCACGTCAGCCGCCCCCTTTACCAGCTTCCAGGCAGCACCGCCTCCCCGAACCGTCACCGACGCTGTGAGCCCGCCCGTCAGGTGCATCCTCTCCAGGGGAGGAAAGTAACGGATGAGGGACTGGAGTTTCTTCACGTCGAAGGCGCAGGTTACGCTCCCCCTCCCCTCTGAAAGGTCATATTCAGCGTTCACCGAAGAGAGGACCTGGGGAACGAGAATTTCGCCGTTGGAAATGTATACCTTCGACTTCATGAAGCGCCCCTGCACGACGAGGCCGAACTCCTCACCCGAGTATTTCTCAAAGATATCTCCGTAAAAGAGGGCCACCTCTTTCCCCCTCACCTCTGCCTCAAAGCCGAACTCCTCAGCTGTCCCTCCGGCGGCAAGGGAAAATTTCCCCTCCCCCTCTGCCCGGAGAGGGAACTTCTTCCCCGTCACCTTCTCCACAAGGTCCGCAACGGCCCCGGGTTTGACGGAGTTCGAAGTGAGGAGGAGCTGAAACTCGGGAGTTCCCGCCGAAGGGGAAACATCGCCTTTCACTTCCAGAGGAATCCGCCCCGCCTTTCCCGAAAGGGAGAAGGTCACCCTCTCGACTCCCTTCTCCCCGGGATTTACCGTTGCCTCCCCTGAAAACTCGAGAGGAAGGAGAAAAGGCTCCGTCTGCCTGAGGGAAACTTCCACGCGGAAGGGCTCGTCGAAACGTATTCCCTCCGCCCGGATGTTGACGGGGGAAACCGTGAAAATCGAAGGAGGCCCTGTCTGCCGGGCGGAAACGAAGGTTATAGAACCCTCTTCGATGGAGACGGAATCGATGGATACCGCAAGAGGCGCCCTCTCCTCCTCAACTCCAGACGGCACACCTTCCCCGCCCTTTTCCCGAAACGATTCGATGATGTCAGATACGGAGAGCCTCCCGTCCGCGTATTTCCTCACGATGATGGAGGGTGATTCGAGGACCACCTCCCTGACGACTACCCGCCCCGTAAGGAGAGGAAAAAGGCCCACGCGGAGGAGCCCTCTCCGAAACCTGAGCGGCGTCTCCTCCGGATGGGGAGGCGCGCCGGTGACGGAGAAGTCCCTCACCTCCACCGCGACACCGCGGGAGAAGGCGAGGGCGAGACGCCCCATCGTCACCTTCCTTCCCACTCTCCTGGAGAGAGCCTCCTCGAGAGCGGGACGGTAATCCTCGGGGTTAAAGGTTACGGCGATGTAAACGGCCCCTCCGATGAGGAGGAGAACGACGAGGGCGAGGGCGACAAGGAGCCCCTTCTTCATGAACACCTCGCTTTCCCCGGGAGGTTTCTCAGGACGAAAGAAGCCTCCTCAGGATTTCATTCACCAGTTTCGGGTTTGCCTTCCCCTTCGTCTCCTTCATCACCTGCCCCACGAAAAATCCGATCACCCCCGTCTTGCCCTTTTTATACGATTCCACCTCTTTCGGGTGGTTCTCCAGCACCTTTCGCGCTATCTCCTCGAGGGCTGCCTCGTCGCTTACCTGGACGAGACCTCTCTCCTCGACGATTTTCTCAGGGCTCTCTCCGGTCCGGTAAACCTCCTCGAAGACGCTCTTCCCGATCTTCCCGCTTATGGTCCCCTCGTCGATCAACTTCACGATGGAGGCCACGTGAGCGGGCTTGAGCTTCGTCTCGGAGATGTCCACCTTCTCCCGATTCAGCTCCCGGAGGACCTCCGCCATGATCCAGTTGGAGATTCCCTTCGGGTTCGGATGGAGTTTCACCGCCTCCTCGAAGAAATCCGCCAGGTTCTTCGAGGAGCAGAGAATCTGACAGTCGTAGAGGGGAAGAGAGTATTCCTTCTGGAACCGGTCGATCTTCTCGAGCGGAAGTTCGGGAAGGGTTTTCCGGACCCTCTCCACCCACTCGTCGTCGATTTCCAGCGGCACCAGGTCGGGGTCAGGGAAGTAGCGGTAGTCGTGAGCCTCCTCCTTCGTCCTCATGCTCACCGTGCGCCCGGTGTTCGCGTCGAAGAGACGGGTCTCCTGGACGACCGTCCCTCCTTCCCGGAGAACCTGTATCTGACGCTGAATTTCGTACTCCAGAGCCCTTTCCACGTTCCGGAAGGAGTTCATGTTTTTCAGTTCCGTCTTCGTCCCAAACTCCTTCGCGCCCTTCGGCCGCACCGAAACGTTCGCGTCGCAGCGGAAACTCCCCTCTTCCATGTTCCCGTCGCAGATGTCGAGGTAGACGAGGATGTCCCGGAGCATGCGGAGGTAAGCCCCGCCCTCCTCGGGACTCCTGATGTCCGGTTCGGACACGATTTCCAGGAGGGGCACCGCCGCCCTGTTGAAATCGACGAGGCTGTGATGGGCTTTCTCGAACTCTCCCTCGTGGACGAGCTTCCCCGCGTCCTCCTCCATGTGGATACGGGTTATCCCGATTCTCTTCCGCTCGCCGCCGACGACGATTTCCACGTAACCCCCCGTGGCGATAGGGAGTTCGTACTGGGATATCTGATACCCCTTCGGAAGGTCCGGGTAGTAATAGTTTTTCCTGGCGAAGACGTTCCTCCGCTGAATCGTGCAGTTCGTCGCCAGGGCCGCCTTGATGGCGAAATCGACGACCCGGCGGTTCAGCACGGGGAGGACGCCGGGCATTCCCGTGCACACGGGACAGGTGTTCCTGTTCGGGCTCTCGCCGAACCGGGTGGAGCACCCGCAGAATATCTTCGACTCCGTCTTCAACTGGGCGTGGACTTCGAGACCGATGACGGCTTCGTATTCCATGGTCACTCTCCCTCCCCCGCTGTGCTCTCCGGGTCGACCACCCGGGCACGACCCAGTTCAGATTCCAGGGCGAAAGCCACCTGGAAAATCTCCTCCTCGCGGAAGTGTTTTCCTATAATCTGGACGCCCACGGGGAGCCCTTTCCCGTCTTCGCCGCAGGGAATCGATATCGCCGGCAGTCCCGCCAGGTTCACGGGAATGGTGAAGATGTCGCTCAGGTACATGGTCAGGGGGTCGTGGAGCCTCTCTCCCAGACCGAACGCCGTTGTGGGAGAGGTGGGGGCGACGATCACGTCCACCGTTTCAAAGGCTTTCAAAAAGTCCCTTTTGATGAGGCTTCTCACCCGGAGCGCCTTCCCGTAGAAAGCCTCGTAGTAACCCGCGCTCAGAGCGTAGGTGCCGAGCATGATTCTCCTCTTCACTTCGCTTCCGAACCCTTCGGCCCGGGTCTTCATGTACATGTCGATGAGCCCCTCGTAAGACTCCGTCCTGTACCCGTACTTGACCCCGTCGTAGCGCGCCAGGTTCGAACTCGCCTCTGCCGGCGCAACGATGTAATAGCAGGCGAGGGCGTAGTCCGTGTGGGGAAGCCGAATCCTCTCAATCCGGCACCCGAGAGAGGAGAGCCTCTCCACAGCTTCCTCGACCCTCTTCCTGACCTCCTCCTCCATCCCCTCAATGAAATACTCCTCGGGGACCCCCACGGTCATGCCCGAAACCTCTCTTCCGCAGAAAGAAAGGTAGTCGGGGACATCCACGTTCACAGAGGTGGAGTCCTTCGGGTCGTGTCCGGAAATGACTCCGAGGAGAAAGGCCGCGTCGCGGACCGACGTCGTGATGGGACCGGCCTGGTCCAGGGATGAGGCGAATGCCACCATTCCGAACCTGCTCACCCTTCCGTAGGTGGGTTTCATTCCCACCACGCCGCAGAGCGCCGCGGGCTGGCGGATTGACCCGCCCGTGTCGGTCCCCACGGAGGTGGGAGAGAGACCTGCCGCCACGGCTGCCGCAGACCCTCCGCTCGACCCTCCAGGAATTCTGCTCAGGTCGTGAGGGTTTCTCGTCGGGCCGAAGTACGATGTCTCCGTTGACGACCCCATGGCGAACTCGTCCATGTTCTGCTTCCCCAGGAGGACGGCCCCTGCCTCTCTGAGCCGGCGGTACACCTCCGAGTCGTACGGGGGGATGAAGTTCTCCAGCATTCTCGACCCGCAGGTGGTCCTCACTCCCTTCGTGCAGAAGATGTCCTTGAGCCCCACAGGGACCCCGTGCAGAGGTCCCTTCAGTTTCCCCCTCGCCTGCTCCTCGTCGCAGGCGGCGGCTTCTTCCCTCGCCCTCTCTTCCGTCACGGTGATGTAGGAGTTCACCGCCCCGTCGAAGGACGAGATTCTCTCGAGGTAGTATTCCGTCGCATCCCGGGAAGAGAGCCTTCCCTCCCTGATTTCCCGGGCAATCTCTTCCAGCGTCAGGTTTTTCAGGTCCATCTGCTCACCTCAATCCTCGAGTATTCTCGGCACGCGGAAACAGTCGCCCGAGCGGTCGGGGGCGTTGGAGAGAATCTCCTCCCGCTGGTCGCCGTTGGTCACGACATCTTCGCGGAGGACGTTCGTCATCTCGATGGCGTGTGCCGTCGGCTCCACGTCTGCCACGTCGAGCTCGTTCAGCTTCGCCATGTAATCGAGAATCTTCCCCAGCTGCTCCGTGAAGAGGCTCACCTCATCTTCCGTCAGCGCGAGCCTCGCCAGACGGGCGATGTGGAGCACCTCCTCTCTCGTTATCGCCATTGACGCACCTCCCTTCAGGCAGGAAACAGAATTACATTAACATATCGAGGGGATGGGGGACAAAAGGGTCAGGATTTGTCTGGAGGGACGCCCTTCTTCCTCAACTCTTTTTCCGCCTCGTCCTTGATTCTCTTCTGTTTCCCCACGGCCTCTTCCCTGATTTTCGCCTTGCACTCCTCGCACATCCCGCCGGAAAGCTCCCTCTCCCTTCCGCAGACCATGCACCTGCCTCTGGCACCGCTCATCGAGACCTCCCTTTTCCCCTTCAGAGAGGGGCGATTCAAGTTTTAATATAAGTATACCGAAGACGATAAAAAAATCCCGAACGGGAGGAAGCCATGGCAGCGAGAAAAGCGAAAAGGCCGACGCTTCACGACCTCGACCTGAAAGGGGGAAAGAAAGCGCGCCTCTACGACCTCATGTACAAGCACGGTCCGGGAGGGGGGACGATGCTTCTCCTCCCCATAGACCAGGGACTCGAACACGGACCCATCGACTTTTTCCCCAATCCGCCGGCGCAGGACCCGGAATTTCAGCTCGAACTCGCCCTGAGGGGAGGGTACTCGGGCATCGTCTTCCACATCGGCCTGGCGGAGAAGTACATGAAGAAGTACTGGGGGAAGGTCCCCCTCGTCCTGAAACTGAACGGCAAGACGAGCATTCCCCCCGACGACGAGGCATTCTCCCCCCAGACGGCAGACGTGGAGGACGCCGTCAGGCTCGGCGCGTCAGCCGTGGGGTACACGCTCTACGTCGGCTCTCCCGCACAGGACAGGGACTTCCTCCAGTTCGGAAAGATTCGGCGGGATGCGGAGAGGTTCGGAATGCCCGTCATCGTCTGGGCATACCCGAGGGGCAGAGCGGTGAACGAGAAGGGAGGAAAAGATTCCATCTACGCCATCGACTACGCTGCCCGCGTCGCCGACGAGCTCGGAGCCGACGTTGTGAAGGTGAACATCCCCACCGTGGACCCGAAGAGGGACAGAACTCTCCCGGGAGAATACGGCTCGACGCGCTGGACGATGAAGAAAGCCGTGGAAAAGGTGGTGAAGAGCGCGGGGAAAACTCTCGTCATCTTCTCCGGCGGATCGAAGATTGACGACGCAGAACTCCTGCGCCGGGTGAAGACCTGCATGGAAGCAGGCGCCACAGGATTCATCTTCGGGAGAAACATGTGGCAGAGGGAGATGAGAGAGGCCCTCTCCCTCACGGAAAAGATAAAGAGGATTATGTCATCCTACAGAGTCTGAGGGCCTCTCAGCTCTCTTTCACCTTTCGGGCAAACTCCTCGCCCAGTTCGACGCACTTCTTCAGGTCATCCTCTGAAGGAGCGAGCCGGACGCGAACCGGTTCGCCCACCAGTTTCAGTCTCATCGTCAAAAGGATGTCCTGGACCATCTTAATCGCCTCTCCGCTCCAGCCGTAGGAGCCGAAAACGGAGAAGTACTTCCCCCTCACGTTGAGGACCACCATGTTGGATATGATGTTGAGAATCGGCTTCGGAACGGTGGCGTTCAGCGTGGACGTGCCGAAGATGATTCCGTCGGCAAGTTCTATCTCGTCGATAATCTCGTTCATCGGGACATCGACGGTGTTGATGAGGCGGACGTTTATCCCCTCCTTCTCCAGGCCTTCCGCCACCTTCTTCGCCATTGCCGCCGTGTTGCCGTAGGCCGAGGCGTAAATCACGGCGACCCTCTTCCTCTCTCCCTTCCTCTCCATAATGGAGGCCCGCTCCCTGTACCACTCGATGTAGGAAGAAACGTCGTCCCTGAGGACGGGGCCGTGGGAAGGGGCCACCACGTCTATGGGGAGGTCCTTTATCTTCTCCAGAGCCTGGAGGATGTATTCCTTGTAGGGCCTCATGATTGTGTTGTAGTAGTAGCGAAAAGCCCGGACGGAATCCTCCCTCTCCTTTTCTCCGAGTTCGTCGTTGAAGACCTTTTCCGTGCAGTAGTGGGCGCCCAGGAAGTCGCAGGGGAAGAGGACGCGGGACTCCTCGTCGTAGGTAAATATCGTGTCGGGCCAGTGGAGGAAGGGCGCGACGATGAACTTCAGCTTCCTCCCGCCCAGGTCCACTTCCTGCCCGTCGGATATGACCTCCACGTTGTACGGCCCGTTGACGATGTTGTCCACGAACCCCTTCGCGGCTTTGGAAAGGTAGACCTTCACGTCAGGGTTTACCTTCAAAAGCTCCACGATGGCGCCTGAGTGATCCGGTTCGGAATGGTTCACGACGACGATGTCCACGCTCGCCGGGTCGACCACTTCCTTGATCTTTTCAAACCACTCTCCGTAAAAGGGGTGCTTCACGCAGTCAATCAGGGCCGTTTTCTCCGCCCCCTTCACGAGATAGGAGTTGTAGGTCGTCCCGAATTCGGTTGGAATGACGATGTCGAACACAGCCAGTTCCGGATCCCGCACGCCGACCCAGTAAACACCATCCCTTATCTGCACAGCTCCCATTGATGCCACCTCCCGGTCTCGGTCTCTCTTTTTAGATGTGATTCCTTTCGATGTGCTTCAGTTCCCTCCGTCACTCCTCCTTCTCGAACTCGTCCTTCCCGGCACCGCAGAGAGGGCAGACCCAGTCTGGAGGAAGGTCCTCGAAAGCCGTCCCCGGAGGAATTCCGTTGTCAGGGTCTCCCACTTCAGGGTCGTAGACGTAGTTGCAGAGAATGCAGCGGTACTTTGCCATGGCTCCCTCCTGTCAGGAATTTTTCTCGATTATAGCATACGGCTCTTTTCATGCTGTTTGATGCGAAATTCCCCCTTCCCGTTTCTCCGGGGGGGCAAGAAGCGCCTCTTCAATGGCAATTCTCATCCTGCTCACGTCCCTGACTCCGTGAAGGGCGTAAATGACAGGTCCCCGAAACTTCTCCGCCGGAAACTTCCTCATGTAGAACGGGCTCCCGGGAGACCCCCGCGAAACCAGGATGCTCACCTTCCCGCTCCCGGGAACAATGAGGGACTCCCTCGCCTCCACTCCGGCCACGCGGGAGACGAAAACCTCAAAGACCCTCCTCCGGAAAAGCCCCTTTTCTATGACGATTCTCCTGTCGGTGACGGTATAGGCAACACGGGACGATTCGACGAGATTCGCCAGGGGAAAACCGAAGGCCATGACGAAGCCTGCCGCCCACAGGGGGGAGAGGAGAACTTTGATAACCAGAGTGCCCCACGGAGGCAGGGTGGCCCTCACCATCTCCGCCGAGAGGACCTCTTTCAGGAAGACGAGAAACGCGAGGATGAGGAGCCCGAGAATCGGAACGAGGGGGTATCTGAGCGCGTAGAGGAACCGATTCGGTTTCTCCCTGTAGAGTATCTCCTCACCCTCCAGTCCCCTCGTCATCGCCCTCACCGATTTCTCTTTTTTCTTAACTTCTACTACAATCGAGACGATAAATAAACAGGAAGGCATCTGTCTGCAGTGAATCGGTTGGGGAAAGCGAGAGTGAGGTCATGCGAATTCTTCCCGTCCTCTTCCTCTTCTGGGCTGAAACCGCCTACGCATATCAGGGACACGCGGGACCCGGGGTTTTGCCGACGCACCTCATAGCTCACCTCATCTTCCTCTCGTCAGCCCTCTTTCTCGTCGTCTACCTCCGGAAGAGAACCGAAGAGAGCATGAAGAGGCTTCGCCAGGCGGGACTCCTCTTCGTCCTCTGGAACATCATCACCGTATCCCTTCACGTCGGCACGGACATATACGCAAGGAGGGCCGGCATCCCCTCCATCGTCTCACCCTGGTTTCCCGTTGGCTGGGAGGGCCTCCATCCCTTCAACCTGATACAGATGGTTGGAAACGTGGCGGAACACATCGTCTTCCTGGCGGGACTCTTCTTCCTCCTCAGGTCTCTCCAGGGTCTCGTCTCTGAAAAGGGAGTCACATGGGATACCCCGCCTTCGTCATAAACACCGTCGTTGACGGCCTCCTCTCCCTCACCGTCCTCGCCTTCGCCGTCTTTTTCTTCCTCAAGGCGCGCTCCCTCTTTTTCCGGCACAGGGAGGTTCCCCTCTTCCGCTCTTACTTCGCCCTCTCCCTCGGAGTTCTCGCCTTTGCCGTCTCCCGCGGGACGGCCCACGTCACGAAGGGTCTCCTCTCCCTCCTGGGACGCCCGGAAATCTGGGACATCCTCGCCCCGTCCACAAGCGGGGTCAACTCCCTCGCCTTTATCATCTTCGCCACGACCTTCATCCTCTTTCCCAACGCCCTCTCCGGACAGTCGGCGCTGAACAGGCAGATTTCCCTGGGCCGCGACCTGCAAAAGATGATCGGGTACAAGGATTCTGTTTTCGACTCCATCACTTCACCCCTCTATATCCTTGACAGCGCAGGGAGAATCCTCGAGGCCAACCAGCGGTTCATCGACGAGCACGGTCCCCTCTCAGAAAGCGGAAGCTACTGCTACAAGCAGTTCCATCAACGGGACGAAATGTGCCCCGAAGATGAGTGTCCCATGCTCCTCTCTTTGAGGGAGGGCAAGCCGGTCCGCCGTGTCCACACCCACTACGTAAAGGGCGAGGACCGAATCATCGAAATCGTTTACAGCCCCATCAGGGCGGCATCCGGCGAAACGGGAGAGGTCCTCGTGCTGGAGTCGGACATCACGGCGCAGGTTAAGCGGGAAAAGGAACTCATGGAACTCCTGAACAAGCTGGAAAACGCCAACCAGGAATGGTATCAGACCTTCGACACGATACCTTTCCCCATATGCCTCATGGATAAAAGTTTCTCCATCGTCCGGGCGAACCAGGCCTTTTTCACCTACTTCGACGTGACGCCCGAAGACCTGGGGAGGGGAGTCAAGTGTTATCACGTCATCCACAGGACCCTCGAACCTCCCCCGGAGTGCCCCCATATTGTCGTTCTCAACACGGGAGAAAAAGCCAGGGTTCCCATCTATTGCGAAACGTACGACCGCGAATTCGACCTCATCATATCGCCGGTGAAAGAAGACGGGCACGTCGCCCAGAACGTCCACGTCTTCCTGGACATGACGGATATAAGGAGGGCGCAGAGGGAGAAAGAAGAACTGGAGAAACAGCTCTTCCAGGCGCAGAAACTGGAATCGCTGGGTATTCTCTCCGGCGGAATCGCCCACGACTTCAACAACCTCCTCATGTCGATCGACGGGAGCCTATCCCTCCTGGAGAAAAACGGACAGAGTCCGGAGGAGAGAAAGCGCTACGTAGAAATCATCAGGAAAGCCGTCGAGCGGGGAGCGGAACTGACGAAGAAAATTCTCGTCTTTTCGCGGCGGGAGAAAATCGAGAAGAAGAGGACGATGCTCTGCCGCGCCCTGAACGACGCGGTGACAATCCTCTCCCACACGCTCCCGGAAAACATCCGCATCGAGTTCAACCCCTGCGCGGAAAAAGCCCTCGTCCTCGTCGACTCCACCTATCTCAACCAGATTATCCTGAACATGGGAACCAACGCCAAAGACGCCATGCCCCAGGGAGGGACGCTCCGCATCTCCTCAGACATCGTGACGGTCACGCCCGAGGAAGCCTCGAGAAGAGGAACGAAACCGGGAGAGTTCGCCCGCATCCGTGTGGAAGACACGGGGTGCGGAATTCCCGAAGAGATCAGAGACAAAATCTTCGACCCCTTTTTCACGACGAAAGGACCCGGGAAGGGGACGGGGCTTGGGCTTTCCCTGGCCTACACCATCGTTTCTGACGCAGGAGGGTTCATCACCGTCGACTCGGAAGTGGGGAGGGGAACGCGTTTCGACATATTCCTCCCCGTCGCAGGATACGGAGAGGCCGACGAGCACGATGGACCGGAAACGGCGACCGACGGAGAAGAGAAAAGAGGGACGGTCCTCATCGTTGAAGATGACCAGATGGTCCGGGAAGTCATTTCCGAACTCCTCACCTCCGCCGGGTTTACCGTCCGGTCCGTCTCCACCGGGGAAGAGGCGCTCTCCCTCCTCGAATCTGACGAGGAGGTGAGTCTCGTCCTCTCTGACTACATGATGCCGGGGATGTCCGGTTTCGAGCTGTGCCGGGAAGTGAAGAGGAGAAAGCCCTCCACTCCCTTCATTCTCGTGTCCGGATACGGGGAGGACATCACCCCGGAGAAAATGGAAGAAATCGGGGTGGACCTCTACCTCCAGAAGCCCGTCAGAGCGTCAATCCTCTGGGAGAAACTCTCTACCTTCCTCAGGAAAGAAAAAGAAAAACCCGCCTGAGGCGGGTTTTTTTCAGAAATGGTCGGGATGACTGGATTTGAACCAGCGACCCCCTGGTCCCGAACCAGGTGCTCTACCAGGCTGAGCCACATCCCGACAGGGGAAATTATACCGTAATTGATTCCGGGAGTGAAGTAGGGGAGCGGTTTATCCGCTCCCGTTCCATCACCACCGAAGCAACGAACCTCCAAGCCACGGAGCATCCAATTAAATGCGGAATGCGGAATCTTTCATCGAACCGACGAGCCTCCGGGCCCCCGAACATCCGAACCACCGATCCACCAATCCACCGAAAAACCTGTAGGGGAGCGGTGGGACCTGAGCGGAGTCGAAGGTGGAACCTGAGCTGTGTCGAAGGT
>RFHC01000082.1 GCA_003696505.1 Deltaproteobacteria bacterium | reverse complement strand
TTCGCCGACGGGACGAGGGAGGTGTAGATTCCCTCCGTCATGGCCGCTTTCGTCTTCAGAACGATTTCCCTCGGGGAAAGCGACTTGCCCGTGTTGTGAGCGGGACAGACGTCCTGGCACCTCCCGCACTTCGTGCAGGCGTCAGCCGAGAGGAGGGACTTCCAGGAGTGGTCGAAGACCTCGGTTACGCCCAGCTTTTCTTTCTCTTCTATTTCCGGAATCGGCTGGAGCGCGCCCTTCGGGCGGGAGGTTTTCAGGAACATGTTCACGGGAGAAGTGAATATGTGAATCGTCTTCGAGAAGGGGAGCGAGGCAATCCAGGAGAATGCCAGCGCCAGATGGACCCACCAGAGAATCCTGTGCGCGCTCGTGAGGGTCCTGAAGTCGCTCCCCGCGAAGAGCGAAGCCGTCGCTTTCCCCGCGTAGGAAAACCTGGCTGCGTCGGGCATCGTCGCGGCTATTCGGAGGCCCTCAACGAGAAAACCGGTAATGGCAATGACGAGGATGAGGAGGAGTTGAAGGAGGTCGTCTCCGCTTCTCGTCAGGTACGGAGTCCTCACGATGTACCTCCTCACGATTGCCAGGAGTGCCCCTGCAATGAGAATGAGCCCGAAGGTGTCAGTGGTGACCTCGAATATGGCGAAAAACGTCCCGTCGAGGATGTGGAATCCAAAATCGTACTGGAGGGCCACCAGGCATGTGGCGATGAAGAGGGCGATGAACGCCGAGTATATCATCAGGTGGATTCCGCCACCGGCGGGACGGGCGAGCACCTTTCTCTGGAGCAGACCTTCCCGGATGACGAAGAGGAGTCTGCTCTCCGGGTCGTTGAGGCGGTCTTCGTATTCTTCTCTCCCGGACAGGTAGACACGAATCCTCCTGTAAGCCCCGAAGGCGAGGATGATGAGGACGATGCCGAAGAGGGCATACATTATGGTGGCCGCCACAGGCGGCAGATTCCACATGATTTCCCGGCCGTGTATTTCCATGGTCATCCCTCCTTTTTTCTAAACGAGTTATTACTAACAGATTCGCCGGGGGGAGACAAGAGAAGAGATGGGTGCCTTCTGAATTATGTTCATATAAATCAAAGGGTTATTGAATTTTCCCTGCCCATTTCTCCCGGGAACTGTTAAGATTGAGCAGTGCGAAACAGGAAAGGGGGAGGAACATGAGGACTGTTTTCGTCCGGGACGAGGAAGTCGCCTTTCGCGACTCTGCGGTTTTCGACAAAAGGTGCGTCGTTCTCATTCACGGCGCCGGAGGGTCTTCCTTCTTCTTCACGCCCCTCTGGGCGTCGATGAGAAACGAGGTTCGCCTCATCATTCCAGACCTGCCGGGGCACGGCGAGTCGACCGGTGCGAGTCCGGGGAGCATCGAGGAGTATGCAGGCTGGTTGAGAGATTTTCTCAAAGAGGTGGAGGTCAGCTCGTTCATCCTCGGCGGGCACTCCATGGGTGGGGCGATTGCTCTCGCAGCGGCCCTGGAGAAAGTGAAAGGACTGGAAGGGCTCATCCTCATCTCGACGGGAGCCCGGCTCAAGGTCCACCCGAAAATATTTCAGGGAATCAGAGAGGATTTTTCCGGTTTCTGCGAGACCTGTGCCCGGATGATGGTGTCAGAAAAAGCACCGCCCGAGCTCGTTGAAGAGATAGCGGGGGAGTTGAAGAAGTGCGCCCCTGCCGTGATGGAGAGGGATTTCGCATGCTGCGATGCTTTCGACGTTCGCTCGAGGCTTTCCGAGATAGACCTCCCCACCCTCGTCGTCGCGGGAGACGAGGACGTGATGACACCGTTGAGTTACGGAGAATACCTTGCCCAGCAGATACCTCACGCATCCCTCCGAATCGTGAAGGGAGCGGGACACTGCCCGGTTTTCGAGAGTCCTGACGTCGTGACAGAGGCCGTGAGGGACTTTATCCGCTCTCTTTAGAGGGAAGGGAGTATAATTTCCCTGTAAAAACTTACGATTCCGGCTTTTTCGCACCGTGCCGGGCGGAGGAAGGGCGTGTCTTCCCTCGAGAGACGAATAAGGGACATTTTTGGAGAGCGGTGTTCCTTCTCCCTCACGGAGCGGGTTGCGTACTCCTTCGATGCGACTCGTCAGAGGGCTATCCCCGACTGCGTCGTTTTCCCGGAAAACGCGGATGAGGTGGGCGAGCTCTTCCGGGTTGCACGGGAAAGCCGCATCCCCGTCGTCCCGCGCGGTGCCGGTTCGGGATTTTCCGGCGGGACGGTTCCCGTTTCCGGTGGGGTCGTCGTGAGTTTCGAGAGGATGGACAGGATTCTCGACATTGACGAGGTGAACCTCGTCGCCCGCGTTGAGCCGGGAGTGGTGCTGGGGAACCTCCAATCGGCAGTTGAATCGATGGGACTCTTTTATCCTCCCGACCCCTCGAGCCGCGATTTCTGCACCATAGGAGGAAACATTGCCGAGTGTGCCGGAGGACCATCGGGGTTCAAGTACGGCGTAACGAAAGATTACGTCCTCGCCCTCGACAATGTCCTCCCCTCCGGCGAATTCCTCCGGACGGGGGTGGAAACAGTCAAGGGCGTGGTGGGTTACAACCTCACTTCCCTCATTGTCGGTTCAGAGGGAACCCTGACGGTTGTGACAGGAGCGACGCTGAAACTCCTGCCGAAACCGGAACACGTGGAAACCCTCCTCATCGGTTTCCGGTCCACTGAGGAGGCGTGCAGGGGAGTGAACGAAATCATCCGCAAGAAGGTGGTGCCGAGGACCATCGAACTGATCGACTCCACGGCAGTGGAGTGCGTGAGGGAGTTCAGTCCCGTTGATATTCCCGACGGAGCCGGAGCATTTCTCCTCATTGACGTTGACGGTTTCGAGAGCGACGTGAAGGCCCAGGTGAGGAGGGTGAAGGAGGCAGTCACTTCCCTTCCCGTCGTCTCACTTCAGGTGGAGGAGGACCCTGATGGGAGAGAATCCCTCTGGGCTCTGAGGAGAGCCATTTCCCCTTCCCTCTTGAAAGTGAATCCGACGAAAATTAACGAGGACATCACCGTTCCGCGGGCGCGACTCCCGGAGGTCATGAGGAGGGTGAGAGAGCTTTCCGAGGAAACGGGGATACCAATCGTCAACTTCGGGCACGCGGGGGACGGAAACGTTCACGTAAACATCATGATAGACGGGGACGACCCCGCGCAGGTGAAGAAGGCGGAAGAGGTGCTGAGGGAGATATTCGCCCTCACCGTGAGCGTGGGAGGAACAATCTCCGGGGAACACGGCGTTGGGATTTCCAAAAAACCCTACATCGGAATGGAACTTTCTCCCCGCCAGATAGAGGTGATGAAGAGGCTGAAGAGGCTTTTCGACCCGGACAACATATTAAATCCGCACAAAATCTTTCCCGACTGAGGAACTGGTGAACAGGGTGGAAATCCTTGAAAACCTGAAAAGATGCGCCCGCTGCGGGAAGTGCCGGGCCGTCTGTCCCCTCGTTGCAGAGGAGAAACGGGAGTCCTCGGGGGCAAGGGGAAAGGTCGAGGTAATTCAGGTGATGGAAGAAGGGCTCGATTTCCCTCCGGGAGAGCTCTCCTCTTTCTTCGACAACTGCCTCCTCTGCGGAAGGTGTGAGGTGGCATGCCCCAACCGGGTCGAAACGGTATCTCTCTTCGCGCAGGCCCGCTCTCACATCGCCGGGAAACAGGGCCTTCCTCTGGGGAAGAGGGCTTTCCTCGCCGCCTCGACGGCGCCCGGCCTGGCGTGGTCCATCGCGGCGAAAGCGGGAAACGCCGTGGCGCGTGCGTTTCTGGAAAAGATACCCTCTGAAAGCGGCATATTCTACCGGATTCCTTCGTTCCTCCCTTCGGGGGGACGGCTCATTCCCCGGCTTCCCGGAAAATCCTTCCTCGATGAGAAGGGAGTTTCGCTCGAGAGGGGCGTTGAGGATTCTCCACTCCTCTTTACCGGTTGTGTCTTCAACCACGTCTATCCGGAAGTGCTGGTGGATGCGGTGAGACACCTGGAGGGGGCAATTCCCCCTCGGGAACAAACCTGCTGCGGCCTGCCTGCGTATGCCGCGGGGGACATGGAGAGAGCGTATTCCGCAGCCAGGAAAAACATCTCGATATTTTCTCGGGGGAGTGGTCCCATTTACGTCCCCTGCGCTTCCTGCCTCTACACTCTCAGGGAGGTCTACCCCCGCCTTTTCGCGGGGTCGGAAATGGAGAGGGAAGCGAGAGAATTCTCAGCCCGCATTCTCCCCCTCGAGGAGGCCCTTGCTCCCTCCCGGTTTTCCGGGACGGGAGTCCTGGAAGGCGTGAGGGTGGCTTTCCACCGCCCCTGCCACCTGAAACTATTCCCGAAGGTCATTTCCGGAGTTTATACCCTGCTGGAAGAGCTTTTCGGGGACCGCCTGGTCAGGGGGGAATGGGACGACGCCTGCTGCGGTTTCGGCGGGACCTTCAACATCTCGAACTACGCCACGTCTTCGCGGATGGGAGAGCGGAAAATCGCTTTGGCGGCGGAGAAGGGGGTTGATATAATCCTAACTTCCTGCTCGGGATGCATCCATCACCTGAGGGAGAGCGCTGCCCGCTCGGGTTTCCCCGTGAAGGTGCTCCACCTGAGCCAGGTCGTGCCGGCGGCCCGTGTTGACACGTGAGGCGCAACTCCGGTAAGTAATCGTTTATCGACGGCGCCAATTTCATATCACGGAGGGGGAAATCATGTCACTCCAGGAAAAATTCGACCACCTGAAAAAGCTGAATCAGCTTGCCATGGAGGGAGGGGGAAAGGACAGGATAGAGAAACAGCACGCCCAGGGGAAACTGACTGCAAGGGAAAGGATTGACCTCCTCCTCGACCCCAATTCGTTCATCGAGCTCGACCGCCTCGTAACCCACCGGTGCACGGATTTTGACATGGACAAGAAGAAGTTTTACGGTGACGGCGTCGTTACCGGTTACGGAACGATAAACGGGCGACTCGTTTTCGTCTTCGCCCAGGACTTCACCGTCTTCGGTGGGTCTCTCAGCGAGGCCTACGCGAAAAAGATTTGCAAGATCATGGACCTGGCGGCGAAAACGGGGGCTCCCGTCATCGGCCTCAACGACTCCGGAGGAGCGCGGATTCAGGAGGGGGTCCTGAGCCTGGCGGGGTACGCCGAGATATTTCTCAGAAACACCCTCTATTCCGGAGTGGTGCCCCAGATATCTGCCATCATGGGTCCCTGCGCCGGAGGAGCGGTCTACTCCCCTGCGATTACGGACTTCATCGTCATGGTGAAGGAAACGAGCTACATGTTCGTCACCGGTCCCGACGTGATCAAGACGGTTACTCATGAGGAGGTGACGAAGGAGAAACTGGGCGGCGCCATGACCCACAACGAGGTGAGCGGAGTTGCCCACTTCGCTGCCGAGGATGAGAAGGAGTGCCTCTACATCATAAGGGAACTTCTCTCTTTCATCCCCCAGAACAACATGGAGGACCCCCCGGCTATTCCCTCAGACGACCCTCCTGACAGGAGGGACGAGTCTCTCAACGACCTCATCCCCGACCAGCCGCACAAACCGTACGACATCAAAGAGGTCATCAAGAGGGTTGTGGACGACGGTTACTTCTTTGAAGTTCAGGAACACTTCGCGAAGAACATCGTCGTCGGCTTTGCGAGGCTTGCGGGGAAACCTGTGGGAATCGTGGCAAACCAGCCCGCCGTCCTTGCCGGGTGCCTCGACATCAACGCCTCTGTGAAAGCAGCCCGATTTGTCCGCTTCTGCGACGCCTTCAACATTCCCCTCCTCACGTTCGTCGACGTTCCCGGATTTCTCCCCGGGACCGCACAGGAGTTCGGCGGAATCATCAAGCACGGGGCGAAGCTCCTCTACGCGTATGCTGAAGCCACTGTCCCCAAGGTGACTGTCATCACGAGAAAGGCTTACGGGGGAGCCTACGACGTCATGTCGTCGAAGCACATCAGGGGGGACATCAACTTCGCCTATCCCACCGCGGAAATTGCCGTGATGGGACCGGATGGGGCGGTCAACATCGTCTTCCGCCACGAACTCCTGAAGGCCGACGACCCGGAGAAGAGGAAAGCGGAACTGGTGGCAGAGTACAGGGCGAAGTTTGCGAATCCTTACAAAGCGGCCGAACTGGGCTACATCGACGAGGTGATTATGCCTGAGGACACCCGCCCCAGGGTTATCCGGGCTTTCGACATGCTCAAGACGAAGAGGGACTCCAACCCGCCGAAGAAACACGGCAACATTCCGCTGTGAGGGAGGGGACGATGTTTTCCAGAATACTCGTCGCGAACAGGGGTGAGATCGCCGTCCGGGTGATAAGAGCCTGCAGGGAGATGGGAATTGAAACCGTTGCCGTTTACTCGGACGTTGACAGACACGCCCTCCACGTCCGTTACGCCGACTACGCCTACCGCCTCGGTCCGGCTCCCGCTTCTGAATCTTACCTGAACATGGAGAAAATCATCGAAGTTGCCAGGAAAAGCGGCGCTCAAGCGATTCACCCGGGTTACGGCTTCCTCGCCGAGAACGCGGAATTTGCGAAACGCCTCGAAGAGGAGGGGATTAAGCTCATCGGCCCCTCTTCAGAAGCGATGAGGGTGATGGGGAGCAAGACCCTTGCCCGGCAGACGGTGACGAAGGCAGGGGTTCCCGTCATTCCCGGCACCCTGGAGCCTCTCGCCACCGAGGAGGAGGTGGTGGAGACGGCGAGGGAAATCGGCTACCCCGTCATGCTCAAGGCAGCCGCAGGAGGAGGGGGCAAGGGAATGAGGCTCGTCCGGGACGAGTCGGAAATTCTCTCCGCCCTCCGGATGGCCCGTTCGGAAGCGAAGTCCTCCTTCGGCGACGACTCCGTCTACATCGAGAAATACATCGAGAAACCCCGGCACGTGGAGATACAGATACTCGCCGACAGCCACGGAAACGTGGTGCACCTCTTCGAGAGGGAGTGCTCTATCCAGCGCAGGCACCAGAAGGTGATAGAGGAATCACCATCCCCCTTCATCGACGACGAGACGAGGAAGAGGATGGGAGAGGTTGCCGTTGCCGCTGCCCGAGCGGTGAACTACGAGAACGCGGGGACGGTGGAGTTCCTCGTTGATGCGGACAAAAACTTCTACTTCCTCGAGATGAACACCCGCCTCCAGGTGGAGCATCCCGTGACGGAAATGGTGACGGGAATAGACATCGTGAAGGAGCAGATACGAATTGCCGCTGGAGAGCCCCTCTCCTTTACTCAGGAACAGGTGAGGCAGGTGGGTCACGCCATTGAGTGCCGGATTTACGCAGAGGACCCGGACAGAAACTTTTTCCCCTGCCCCGGCCTCATCGAGAGGCTCCGCACCCCTGGCGGGCCGGGGGTCCGGGATGACTCGGGTGTCTTCGAGGGGTTTGAGATACCCATGCACTACGACCCGATGATTTCGAAGCTCATCGTCTGGGGGAAAGACAGGGCAGAGGCAATAGCGCGGATGAAGAGAGCCCTCTCCGAATACGTGATCACCGGCGTGAAGACGACGATCCCCTTCCACATCCGGGTCATGAACAACCGCCACTTCATTGAGGGCGATTTCGATACGAACTTCATCGATAAGGTATTCTTCAAGGAAGAAGCCGAGAGAGAACTCCCCGAACCGGAAGTTGCGATGCTGGCCGGGGCTATCGAGAGATTCCGGAGAGAACTGAGAGAGTCCCTCCGCTCGAAGGAAATTTCCGGTGAAGGGATTGGGTCCCTCTGGAAGTACACATACAGGCCCGGGTTCGGGAAAAAATTCTGAGGGGGAGAGCGATGAACTACTACGTGTCTTTTGGTGAGAGAGAAGAGCTCATCTCCGTGGAGGAAGCGGGCGTCGCTCAGTACCGGGTGACCCTGGGGAATAAGACATTCGTCGTGGACGCGCACAGGGTGGAAGAGAACACCTGGTCCATCATCCTGGACGGTCGGGTCTTCGAGGTGGACCTCCTGGTGGGAGACGAGGAGATAAGCGTCTATTTAAACGGAGACCTCTACCCCCTCAAAGTGGTGAACGAACAGCAGAAAGCCCTCTCCCGGACGAAGGAGACGGCCGAGGGAGGGAAGCAGCTTCTCACAGCCCCAATGCCGGGGAAGGTGGTGAAGGTTCTCGTCAGCGAGGGAGAGGAAGTGGGTCCGAATCAGGGCCTCATCATCATCGAGGCGATGAAGATGGAGAACGAGTTCAAGTCTTCCGCGCCTGGGAAAGTGAAGGAGATTTTCGTGAAAGAAGGGGAAGTCGTCGAGGGAGGGGACAAGCTGATACTCATCGAGTAAGGAGGTCCGGTCATGGGCAGGGACGACCTGAAGAAGATAGAAGAAGAGATGAAGCGCTGGGAATCGGAGACTCTCCGGAAAGTGGTGGAGAAGGCCCCCGAGAGGAAGGAGAAGTTCCTCTCAACATCCGGATACGAAATCGAGCGCCTCTACACACCTCTCCACTTCGACGGGTCCCGATACCTCCAGGACCTGGGGTTCCCTGGAGAATACCCTTTCACGCGGGGTATCCAGCCCACGATGTACCGGGGCCGCCTCTGGACGATGAGGCAGTATGCCGGGTACGGGACGGCGGAAGAATCGAACGAGAGGTACCGTTACCTTCTCTCTCAGGGCCAGACGGGACTCTCCGTCGCTTTCGACCTCCCCACTCAGATGGGATACGACTCTGACCACCCGATGGCGTCGGGAGAGGTGGGAAAGGTGGGAGTGGCCATCGACTCGCTGGAGGACATGGAAATTCTCTTCCGGGGAATTCCTCTCGACAGGGTTTCCACCTCCATGACCATAAACGCCACGGCCTCGATTCTCCTTGCCATGTACATCGCCGTGGGAAAGAAAAATGGGGTTCCTCCAGAGAAACTCTCAGGCACCATCCAGAACGACATTCTGAAGGAGTACATCGCAAGGGGGACCTATATCTTTCCCCCCGGCCCATCGATGAGGATTATCACCAATATCTTTGAGTACTGCAGCAAACACGTCCCCCGGTGGAACACCATAAGCATCAGCGGGTATCACATCCGTGAGGCGGGGTCTACAGCCGTCCAGGAGGTGGCGTTTACCCTGGCCGACGGAATAGCATACGTCCAGGCCGCCATCGATGCGGGACTTGAGGTGGATTCCTTCGCCTCGCGGCTCTCGTTCTTCTTCAACGTTCACAACAATTTCCTGGAAGAAGTGGCGAAGTTCCGGGCGGCGCGGAGGCTCTGGGCGAGAATCATGAAGGAGAGATTCGGCGCGAAGAATCCCCGTTCCATGATGCTCCGGTTCCACACCCAGACGGCCGGGTCTTCCCTGACGGCGCAGCAGCCCGAGAACAACATCATCAGGGTTACCATCCAGGCTCTCGCCGCGGTCCTGGGAGGGACCCAGTCTCTGCACACCAACTCTATGGACGAGGCGCTGGCGCTTCCCACCGAGAATTCCGTGAGGATTGCTCTGAGGACACAGCAGATTATCGCCTACGAGTCGGGAGTGGCGGAGACCATCGACCCTCTGGCAGGGTCCTACGCCATAGAGGCGCTCACGGAGAAGATCGAAAAGGAGGCATCCGAATACATCGAGAAGATAGACCGCATGGGGGGGATGGTGAAGGCGATTGAATCGGGCTACGTCCAGCAGGAGATTCAGGATTCTGCATACCGGTATCAGCTGGAAGTGGAGAGGAAGGAGAGAATCGTCGTCGGGGTAAACGAATTCGTGACGGAGACGCCCCCGCCGGAGGGGCTCCTCAAAGTAGACCCGGAGATAGAGCGAAAGCAGCGAGAGAGGATAAGGAGGCTCAAGGAAGAGCGGGACAACGAGAAGGTCCGTGCCTGTCTCGCCCGGCTGGAAGAGGCGTGCAGGGGAGACGAGAACGTGATGTACCCGATTCTCGAAGCAGTCGAGGCATACGCGACGGTGGGGGAAATCAGCGACGTCATGAGGAAGGTCTTCGGCGAATACGCGTCGAGGACCTTTTTCTGAGGGAATGCGGAAAGATATCGTCAGGGCCTTTCTCGAAAGCGGGGGAGCACTCCTCTCGGGAGAGGAGATTGCCCGCAGGTCCGGTCTCACCAGGCAGGCTCTCTGGAAGACGGTGGAGAGGCTGAAGAGGGAGGGATGGGTTATCGAAGGTATCCCCGGCAAGGGGTACCGCGTCGTCTCGTATCCCCCCGAGGCGGAGTACGAACTGCTGCAGGACTCCCTCAGGGGAGGACCTCACCTCGACGAAATCTCCTTCTTCCCATCAATCGACTCGACGAACTCTTATCTCCTCAGCCGCGCCGAAAAGGGTGTGGAGAGGGCGCTCGCCGTTGCGGATTCCCAGACGGGGGGGAGGGGGAGGATGGGAAGGTCCTGGTTTTCTCCTCCCGGGAAAAATATTTACATGTCTTACCTGACTCCCCTGAACGTGGCCCCGTCACGAATTCCTTCCGTGACCCTCGTGGCCGGCGTCGCCGTTGCTACCGTCCTCGAGGAATTCTCGGGGGTTCCCCTTTCGCTGAAGTGGCCGAACGACGTGTACGGGGAGGGGAAGAAACTCTGCGGAATCCTCACGGAGATTGTGGCGGAGCAGGACATGGTCAGGTCCGTCGTCCTGGGTGTGGGGGTGAACGTGAACATGGGGGAAGACGAATTCCCTGAAGAAATAAGGGGAAAGGCCACCTCACTCAGGGCGCTTTCCGGGAAGACCTTCCCCCGGTACAAAATCGTCGCATCCATCGTGAGGGTCCTGGCCGAGTTTCTCGACATCTTCGAGCGGTCCGGGCTTTCTCCCTTCGCAGGGGAGTGGGAGAAGAGGTCTTACCTCAAAGGGAAGCAGGTGACCGTGGAGGGTCCGGAAGGGAAAGTGACGGGACGCGCCGTCGGCATCGATACGGAGCGGGGGTACCTCATCCTGGAAAGGGACGGAGGGGAGAGGCTGGAGGTCCTCTCGGGAGAAGTGACTGTCAGGGAGGGAGAGTGATGCCGCTTCTCGTCGTTGACATCGGGAATACCCACATCGTTATGGGGGTTTTCAGAGACGACGTCCTCGTGGGACACTGGCGACTCGTCACAGACAGGGACAAGACGGAGGACGAGTACGGGGTTTTCATCAGCCAGCTTCTCGAGGGGAGCGGCCTGTCGGTGTCTCAGGTAAAGGACATCGTCATCTCCTCGGTCGTGCCCCCCCTGACCCTCACCTTTCGCTGGCTGTCGGAGAAGTATTTCAAGAAGTCTCCCCTCATCGTGGGTCCGGGGGTCAGGACGGGAATTACCGTGCGCGTGGACAATCCGCGGGAGGTGGGAGCGGACCGGATCGTCAACGCCGTCGGAGCTCACGAAAAGTACAAAACAGGATGTATCATCGTCGATTTCGGGACGGCAACCACTTTTGACCTCGTTTCCTCCCGGGGGGAGTACCTCGGCGGCGCTATTGCCCCCGGAATTGCCATCTCATCGGAAGCGCTGTTCAAGATGGCGTCGAAACTCCCGCGAATCGAAATTGAAAAACCCTCCACCGTCGTGGGGAAAAACACCGTCGATTCGATGAAAGCGGGGATATTTTTCGGGTACGTGAGCCTTGTCGACGGCATCGTCGAGAGGATGAAGAGGGAGGCGGATGAGGAGGTGCTGGTCGTTGCCACAGGGGGGCACGCTTCCATAATTGCTCCGGAATCGGAGACGATTGACCTCGTTGATGAGAATTTGACTTTGGAAGGACTGAGAATTATATACTTTAAAAACAAGACCACGAGAGAGGAGGGAAATCCGGGAGATGAGGAAAGTTGACATCGAGAAGGTCAGAAACGTTGCGATTATCGCTCACGGGGGAGCTGGGAAAACGACTCTCGCGGAGGCTCTCCTTTTCGCCGCAGGAGCGACGGAGAGGATGGGAAAAGTTGACGACGGCACGTCGAATTTCGACGTAGACCCGGAAGAAATTAAAAGGAAAATAACCATTTCCACGTCTTTTAACGTCTATACATGGAACAAGCACGAGGTGACCGTTGCAGACACGCCCGGATACATCAACTTTGAGGCTGATGCGAAAAACACGCTCCGTGTCGTGGAGGGAGCGATTCTCGTCATCAACGGTGTCTCGGGCGTGGAGGTCCAGACGGAGAAGATGTGGAAATACGCCAAAGCGGAGAACATTCCCGTTCTCGGTTTTGTGAGCAAACTCGACAGGGAAAGGGCGGATTTCGACAAGGTGCTCGATGAGGTGAAGGAAGTTCTCGAGGTGACTCCCGTGCCCGTTTTCTACCCCATCGGAAAAGAAGCGGAATTCACGGGTGTCGTGGACCTGCTCAAGAAGAAGGCTTACATTTACGACAGGGAAGGGAGCGGAAAGTTCGAGGAGGGGGAGATTCCCCCGGATATGGAGGAGACGGTTTCGACGATGGTGGAAGCCCTCGTGGAGGGGGTTGCAGAATCGGACGATGCTCTCCTCGAGAAGTACCTCGAAGAGGGGGAACTTTCCGAGGATGAGGTGAGGAGTGCTTTTTCCAAAGCCGTCAGAGAGGGACTCATCTTCCCCATCTTCTGCGGCGCCCCTCTGAAACTCATCGGCGTGCACCCCTTCCTCGATTACATCAACGACCTCATCCCATCGCCCCTGGCGATCGGAGAAGTGAAGGGGAGGGACCCGAAGTCGGGCGATGAAATTGCCCGGAAGGTGAGTCCTGACGAACCGTTCTCGGGTCAGGTTTTCAAGACCCTCGTTGACCCCTATGCGGGGAAGCTTTCCCTGATAAAAATTTACTCGGGTACCCTGACGGCGGAAATTCAGCCCTACAATCCTGCCAGGGATGCCACGGAGAGAATCGGCCAGATTCTGAAACCGGCGGGGAAGAAGCACAAACAGCTGACCAGCGCTGTGGCTGGCGAAATCATCGGGATTCCAAAGTTCAAAGAGACACTGACCGGGGACACTCTCTGCGACCCGAAGAATCCCATCATTTACGACCCCCCCACTTTCGACGAGCCGGTTATCTCTTTTGCCATCAAGCCGAAGAGCAGGTCCGATGAGGACAAGCTCGGACCCTCTCTGGCCAGGCTCATGGAGGAAGACCCAACCCTCAAATTCGGCCAGGACCCCCAGACGAAAGAGTTCATCCTCTCCGGAATGGGGGAAATCCACCTGGAAGTTGCCGTGGAGAAGCTGAAGAGGCAGTTCGGGGTGGAGGTTGAACTGAGAACTCCGAAAGTTCCCTACAAAGAGACGATTAAGAAGAAGGTGGAGGTCCAGGGCAAGTACAAGAAGCAGACGGGAGGGCGCGGTCAGTACGGAGACACGTGGCTCAGGATAGAACCCCTTGAAAGGGGGAAAGGGTTCGAATTCCACGAGACCATCGTGGGAGGAGTCGTTCCGAAACAGTACATTCCCGCCGTAGAGAAGGGAGTCGTCGAGGCGATGAAGGAGGGCGTCCTTGCGGGATACCCCGTGACGGACGTGAAAGTAACCCTCTACGACGGGTCTTACCATCCCGTCGACTCTTCCGAGATGGCCTTCAAAATTGCCGCGTCCATGGGATTCAAGAAAGGAATGGAGCAGGCAAACCCCGTCCTCCTCGAGCCGATACTCGAGCTTGAGGTCATCTGCCCCGAGGAGAACGTGGGAGACGTCATCGGCGACCTCAACTCGAAGAGGGGGCGAGTCCTGGGAGTGGAGGCGCACGGAAGGAATCAGGTGGTGAAGGCGCTCGTCCCGATGGCGGAAGTCCTCAAGTACTCCTCAGACCTCAGGGCTCTCACCTCCGGGCGGGGGGTCTTCACCATGAAGTTCTCCCACTACGAGGAGGCGCCGCAGCAGATAGCAGAAAAGGTGATTGAGGAAGCGCGACGGGAGAGGGAGGGAGAGTCCGAGGAGTGACGGCGGGCGAAGAGAAAAAGAAGATCAGCCTCACCCGGGACCAGGCTCTTTCTGCGAAAGAGAAGGAAGCCCTTGAGAACTACGTCCGCTCTCTCCCCGTGCCGAAGAAGGTGGAACTTGCAGTCAAGGGAAACAGAGAGGTGAGGTCGATTCTCGCCAAGGACCCGAACAAGATGGTCGCCCGTGCCGTCATCACCAGCCCGAGGATAAGCGACGAGGAAATTATCTCCTTCGCCCAGTCTCCCAACGTGAACGAGGAGATTCTCAGGCACATCGCGGAGAATCCTCAGATGACGAAGAACAGGCAGGTCCTGGTTGCTCTCTGCAACAATCCCAGGACCCCCGTGGCCACGGTGATGAAGTTCCTTCCCCGTCTGGACGTGAGGGAACTCAGGTCGCTCTCCAGAAACAAAAACGTGAGTTATGCCGTCCAGACTCAGGCGAAGAGGATTCTCCAGATGAAGCAGAAGTGATTTATCCAGGTTCTTGTAAAGGCTTTTGTGAATTTATAAAATAGCGTTTGAGATAAGGGGGAAAGGAAAGAAATAAATGGCTCTTTTTAACTATGCGGCGAGAGAGATAAGCGCGAAAATCGTCTACTACGGACCCGGACTCTCGGGGAAGACGACGAACATCGAGATGATTCATTCCATGCTCGACCCGGAGAGGCGGGGGAAGCTCATCTCCCTGCCCACCGAAACGGACCGGACCCTCTTCTTCGATTTCCTCCCCTTCGAGCTGGGGGAGATAAAAGGCTTCAAGGTCAGGTTTCACCTCTACACCGTCCCCGGTCAGGTTTTTTACAATCAGACCCGCCGGATTGTCCTCCAGGGAGTTGATGGGGTCGTCTTCGTGGCAGATTCGCAGACCAGCATGCTCGACGCGAATCTGGAGAGCCTTAAGAACCTGGAAGAGAATCTCGCAACCTACGGGAAGAAGCTGGAAGAGATTCCCTTCGTTATCCAGTACAACAAGAGGGACCTGAAAAACATCATGTCGGTGGAGGAGTTGAACCGGCACCTGAACAAACTGAACGTTCCCTTCTTCGAGGCCATTGCGATAACGGGAGAGGGCGTCAAGGAAACCCTCATGGAAATATCCCGGATGGTCTTCAACCACCTGAGGCGGACGCTCCTTGCCGAGTCGGAACTCGGCGAGGACGTGGGGGACCTGGTGGGCGCGGAGATTGACGAAAAGTTCAAGCAGGTGGAAGAGGAGATAGAGGAAATCGACGAGGTGGAGGACCTGACGGGAGAAGAGGAAATCAGCGTCGACTTTTCCGACCTGGCCCTGGACGAGGAGGCGGGAGACCTTGCGGGCGAGAGTGAATCTCAGGAAGGTGCTGAGGAGGGTGAGGTATCCGCGCAGTTCGAGTTCACGGAAGAGGAGGCTGAGGGGGAGGCTGTGGAGGAGACGCTGGAAGACATCCTCGGCGAGATAGAAGTGGAGGAGGAGGAAGAGGAGCCCGCGGCAGCCGGAGGTGAGGAGGTTTCTCAGCCGGCTGAGATTGGGGTTTCTGTCGACGGAGACGGACTCACTTTCCTGAGGCTGGAAAGCCCGTACCTTTCCCTCGACGGACAGGCAATCATTCCCGCAGTTTTTCTCGACAGGGAGGGAAAGGAAGTGACGGTGAGGATAAAAATATCGATTGAAAAGGGCTGAGAATGCCGGACGACTTCAGGCAACGGGCGAAGGAAGTTCTCCGCTCGTCTGACCCTCTCGACGGAAAAATCCGGTCCTTTACGACCCTCCTTTCAGAGTTTCTCGACAACGCACTCGTTTCTATTCTCCTCTTCGACGGAGAGGTGGAGGAGTTCTTCATCAGGGGGACGACGGCTCGCTTTGAGGGAGGTTTCGACGGAATTCGCTACTCCGCAGGGGGGACCGTCGACTACCTCTCGCTCGTCGAGAAAAGGCCCGTTTCACTCCGGGAGGTGAACAGGCCTGCCGATTCCCGTCTGAGGGCAGAGTATTACGCTTTCCCCATGACATACGGCGGCGACCTTATCGGGGTCGTTCAGGTTCAACACGTGGGGGAAGAGGGGGCAGACGAAGGGAAGTTGAAGCAGGTTGAGGAGTCCGTGGGAGACCTGGCCGGCGTCGTCGCCATGGCAATCAAGGAAGAGACGATTTCCCAGAGGATGACGAAAATCGCTGCCATCAACGAGGCAGGGGTCAACATCATCTCCACCCTCGACCTGGAAAGGCTTCTCAACCTGGTGGCAACGTCGGCTGCCCTCATCATGGAGGCGGAAATCTGCATTGTCCGGCTCTACGACGAAGATTCCGGAAAATACACGATCAGAGAATATTACGGGATGAAGAGCGACGAGGTGCAGAAAAAAGTTTTCCATCTGGACCGCCTCGTGGTCGTCGACGTCCTTCGAACGGGGAAGCCTGTCCACATAAGGGATCTGGGCGAGGTGGAGAAGTACAGGGAATTTGAGGGGTACGCCCGTTCGCTCATCTGCTACCCGATGAAGGAGCAGGGAGAAGTGATCGGGACCATTACGGTGGTGGACAAGATATCTCAGAAAACCTTCTACCCCGTTCCCTTCACCCGGGAGGACGTGAATAACTTTGAAAAATTTATCCGCTACGTGGAGAAGGCGGTAGCAAACGCCATCACCTTCGAGAAGAGCGAGAAACTGAAGAACGTGGACGACCTGACGGGACTCCCGAACCTGAAATACTTCCAGAACCGCCTCATGACGGAGCTGAATCGGGCGAGGCGGTTCAGCAAGAAACTGGTGCTCATGATTTGCGAGGTCATCCCTCACGTGACGTTTAAGGATTTCTATGTCCGGGGAAAGGGAGACAGGATTATAAAGCGTATCGCCCGGACAATCCGTTCCTCCCTGAGGGAGTACGACGTTGTGGCTCGAATAAGCGAGACGAAGTTCGGAATCATCCTTCCCGAAGCGGAAGATGGGAGAATCAGTGCCATACCGAGAATAAGGAAGGCCATCGAAAACGAGATGGAGAAGATTCGGGGAGAGGGAAAGGAAATCAGGGTGGACGTCCGCTTCGGTCACGCCACCTACCCCGACGACGGGGACGATTACGAGAAGCTGATTTTCAAGACGAACATCCTGAAAATGTGAGCGCCAGATGTCCGGTCAGGTCGTAGCCGTATGCGTGAGCGAGAAGAAGGGGGAGAAGAAGAAACCCGTCTCCTCCGTCTTTCTCGAGGAAGACCACGGCATCAGAGGGGATGCCCACGCCGGACCCGGTACGAGACAGGTAAGCCTCCTTTCAGTGGAATCCATAGAGAAGATGAGAGCCCTCGGCCTCGACGTCGGCCCGGGGGATTTCGCGGAAAACATCACCGTCTCGGGGGTCGACTTCTCCGCCGTCACTCCGGGCGCGAAGATACGCATCGGGGAAACAGTCGTCGTGGAGGTAACCCAGAAGGGGAAAGAGTGTCATGACCGGTGCGCAATCTTCTATCAGGCCGGCGACTGCGTCATGCCGCGGGAAGGGGTTTTCGGCCGGGTCGTGAGGGGAGGGCAGGTGAAACCGGGAGACACCGTCGTCGTCGAGGAGGGGTAATGCGGGTATCCGTCGTCACCGTGAGCGACCGCTCTTTCCGGGGTGAGAGGGAGGACCTGTCCGGTCCAGCCCTGAGAGATTATCTCCGGGAAAGAGGGGTGGAGGTGGAGGCGATGGAGGTCGTCCCCGATGAGGAGGAAGACATCGTCCGCGTCCTTT
>RFHC01000004.1 GCA_003696505.1 Deltaproteobacteria bacterium | reverse complement strand
GGTCCTGATAAAGGAAATCACTTGCATCCTGCCAGGCAGGGTCTTCTCCCTGGTATCTCCCGTTCTCATGAAGCCAGGACCAGACCGCCCGGCACTTCTCCCAGATGAGAGCCGGGTCCCTCGTTTCGCTCGTATCCGAAACGATAAGAGCGAGAAACGAATCGATGTCACTGCTCTGTCGGTCTATGTCGGGGAAAAACCTCGTGTCCTCGACGACGGTCCCGTCGACCCGGTAATTGAAGGTGCCGTTGTTCTCGTAGTGCCTCAACCCCTCGTTCACCGTCTGGACAAGATGGCCCGAGAGAGGTTTATCCAGGTAGAATTTGTAACCGGAGCTCGGCCTCTGCAATATCAAATCCTGAGATACATATCCCGGAGCGTAGACGAGGACAGTGTAATCGTCGGCGTTTTCCGATACCTCAACCTCAAAATTTCCCGATGCATCCGTCACTGATATGTTTGCTGAGTCAAAATAGTCGTTCCCTACAATGACCTGAGCTCCCTTTATAGGAGTCCCGTCGGCGGCGTCGTAGACGACTCCTTTAAAAGAAAAATTGCCCGAATAGGCGGGTAATGCCGGTGCAAGGAAAATGATGAAGGAAAGGATGATAATCCATGAATGAAGCGAACACTTTCTCCCCATTTTTCCCTCCTCCCTCTGGAATATTTTCTTCTCGCTCCCTGATGTTCTCGACCCCTCGTCCTGAAGGAAAAGAACCGTCTCCCGGAACTTCCATCCCCTGGAAACGGGCGAAGAAGGGGAAGGTGTACCTTCCTTCCCCCTCCACGCAAAGGGATGACGAAAAATCAATACGTCAGGACGTTTTTCGCTTCCATGACCTCTGAGAGGACCCGTCCCGCTTTAATGAGGACGGCGCCGTCCAGGAGTTCTTCCTTCGGTATTCCCCGCGACTCGACACAGGGAGTGCAGAGGAGGAGTTCCCCACCCATTTCGAAGAGGTTTTTCAGGAGTTCCCGGAGCGGGGGAAAACCGGGGACCTCCACGCCGTCGGCCGCTCCCTTCCGGGCGACGGTGACGGCATCTCCCTGGAGGATGACGACGGCAGGAACGTCCATGGCCAGGGCAGTGTTTGCGGCGACGAACGGGAGCGTCGCCTTCTCCGGGTCGTCAAGCCCGCAGGTCCCGATAACGACGAGTTTTTCGTTTCCCGTGCTCATATCTATCCCTCCTCACAGTATTTCCCCCCAAGGGGATGATTCACGCCGTCTCCGGCTGTCCCTCCACCGCCTCGCGAAGGGAATATTCCTTCACGGCGAGGAGGTAGAGGGCAAAGGGTCTGTAAACAATGTGGGTCCACTTCCCGAAAGGGACGATGACGAGGACCCAGGGCGCATCCACGGCCAGGTGGATGACGTAGGCAGCGTAGGTTGCCTCGGGCATTCCCGAAATTCTGAAAACGTGAACGAGGATACCTGTCAGGGCGATGAGGAAGAGAAGGATGAGGAAGGTCCAGTCGGTGGGGTGAGAGAACCGGTGGATTTCCTTATCTCTCCTCACCCGACCCCTCATAAACAGAATGGGAACGACCATCATAATCGCTGCAATGGCGTACCCGACGAGCCTCTGGGGATGGAAGAAGGGGTGGATTTCGTCCGTCTGGAACCAGGAGAGGAAAAATATGATGATTACCATCATCCCCACGTAGGAGGCGACGAGGAGGAGGTGGAGAATCCACTCCCGCTGGCTCTCCCCGCACTCCTTCCACCTCTTCTGGGTGAAGAGGTTGACGAAGAAGACGGGAAGCGCTCTGACGAAGGCCAGGGGAGACACGCCGTTTTTCCCGAGAATGGAGCGCGCCATCCTCAGGGCGTTCGTCCCGAGAATGCTCAGGGCGAACAGGGCGGCCACGTGGTCGGCCAGGGATATCCACTCGACCGGAGCGAAGGTATTGAGAGCCACCCTGTCGGTCACGATGGGGCCGTGGAAGATGGCAAAGAGGAGGACCACGAGAAGGGACGCCGCCGCGATGAGCCCCCACTCCCAGACCCGGGAGGTGTAAATCTTCCTCGATATCCCCGTGCAGTCATAGGAGGCGATGAGCCACCTCCGTGCCGACATCATCGTCTCCCCCGGGTTTGCCTCCCGCGGGCAGGACGTGGAACACTCCCCGCAGTAGTAACAGAGCCAGGGCTCCGGCGAGGAGAGGAGTTCCTCCCGCAGCCCCACCTGAAGGAGGTGGATAATCTTCCGTGGGAACGACGGCCCTTCCGCCGAGAGGGGACAGGTGGCCGTGCAGGTGCCGCAGTTGAAGCAGAGACTGAGGTCGCGGGCGCCGAACCGCTGGACCTCTTCTTTCACCTTCGGGTCGACTCGACTCGTCATGACGCCTCCTTCAGGGCAAAGCGGCTGTAACCTTCAGGGGTCTTTCTCCCCTCTTCCTCAATGAGACCGTACCTCCACATCCCGAGGACCCACAGGGTCACCTCCTCGGGAGAGGCATCCAGTTTTTCCGCAATCTCAGGGATGGTGAGGCTCCCCTCCTTCCGGAGGAGGTCTGAAATTCTCCTCCTCATGACCGGCTCCCTCTTCATCGCCCAGAAACGGTTTGTGACCATATCAGGCACCCCCTCCCGCGAGAGCGTCGATCATCGCCCGTATCTGTGAGTCCCTGAACCCCGCCAGGTCGATGGCACCCTTCGGGCAGGCAGGGACGCAGGACCCTCCACCCTTGCAGAGGGCGGGAACGATTTCCGCCACCTCCTTTCCCTCGCAGTGAACCTGACGAATGGCGCCGTAGGGACAGACCTTCTCGCACTCTCCGCACCACTCGCACAGGTCCCTGTCCACCTCCGCTACGAAAGGTTCCAGTTCCACGTATCCCTTGAGGAGCAGGGAGGCGCACTTCGCGCTCCCGGCGAGGGCAGAGGCAACCGCCTCCTGAGCCGTCTTCGGCCCTTGACCCGCACCCACGATGAAAACGCCGTCGATGACAGTCTCCACGGGTCTCAACTTCGGGTGAACCTCGTTGAAGAACCCGTCTCTCCCCACAGGGACCTTGAAGACCTCAACGAGGCCGGAATTCTCCCGTGGCACCATCCCCGTCACGAGAACGACCAGGTCCGCGGCTATCTCCACCTCCTCTCCTCCGAGGAGGGTGTCTTTCGACCGGACGAGTAACCTCTCCCCGTCGGGGACAACGGCAGGCGGGGAATCCCCGGGAAAGCGGAGGAAAACGGCTCCCTCTCTCGAGGCTTCCTCGTACAACGCCTCCAGTTTCCCGTAGGTCCTCATGTCCCTGAAGAGGTGATACTGGCTCACACCGGGGAAAACCTCTGCAAGCCGGCAGGCAGTGTGAACGGCAGCACCGCAGCAGTACCGGGAGCAGTAATCTCCGGGCCGAGCCTCCTCGCACCCCTTCGTCCCCCGACTTCCGACGCAGTAGATGAAGGCGACCGTGTCACCGTCCTTCAGGAGACTCATTCCCCTCCCGCCGTCCAGCAACTCGAGAAATTCCGGAAGCCTCACCACCCGGGGGTGGCCGAAGCCGAACTCTCCGGGCGCCGGCTCGTACGGTTCAAAACCGGTGGCCAGGAGAACGGCTCCCACGAGGAGCGTCACCGTGCTCCCGTCGGAGACGCGGATTTTGACCTGAAAGTCTCCCACCGTCCCCTTCTTCTCAACCACCTGAGCACCCGTGAAGAGGGTGATGTTCTCCCTCGCCGCGACCTCGCTCAGGAGGGAATCCACCACTTCCCGCCCGTCCAGCCCTCCCGGATAGGCGTTCCTCACCTTCCGGAAAAACCCGCCCGGTTCCTCCTCCCTCTCAACAATTGTGACGGAGAGCCCCATCTCCGACAGGGCCAGAGCGCTCCGGAGTCCGGAAATCCCCGCTCCCACGACGAGCACGGAGGGCCTCGTCTCCACCCTGAACCTCTCCAGCGATTCCGACCTGAGGGCGCGAGCGACGCCCGCACGAATGAGAGCCACAGCCTTCTCGGTGGCGGCATCCCTGTCCTTTCTGTGAGCCCAGGAACACTGCTCGCGGATGTTCACGTGGACGTACCGGTACGGGTTCAGACCCGCCCTCGCCGCCACGCCCCGGAAGGTGTGGAGGTGGAGTTTCGGGGAGCAGGAAGCGACAACGATCCCGTCGAGCCCCTCGTCCTCAATGGAGTCGATGATTTCCTGCTGGGCCGCATCGGAACAGGCGAACATCGTCGTCGTCGAAACAACGACGCCGGGCAGACCGGAAATCGCCTCTTTCACCTTCTCCACGTCGACGTAGTCGGAAATATTCCCCCCGCAATGACAGATGAAGACCCCTACCTTTCCTTCCATCACGACCTCACCTCCTTCCGGCGGAGGAGATATGCTCCCACCTGGGCGGAGACTGCGCCGGCGTGCAGGACGGTATCGGGAATGTCGCGTGGCCCCGACGCGGTCCCGGCAACGAAAACCCCTTCCAGGTTCGTCGCGCCCGGATTCACCACCTCACTTTTCTCCCGGACGAAGAGGAGTTCGTCCCTCTCGATTTCCCGGACTCCGGGGACGCCGGCGATGGAGAGGTCCGGGAGTATTCCCACGGAGAGGACGACGAGGTCGTGCTCGGCTCTCACGACCCGACCCGTCCCCTCGGTGTCCTCGTAGACCACGATGAGGTTGCCGTCAGGTCCTTCCTCCACCTTCGCCACCCTCCCCCTGACGAAGGAGATTCCCATCCCCTTCGCCTGCTGGAAGAACTCCTCGTATCCCTTGCCGAAGGCCCGGATATCCATGTAATAGACGGTTACCTCGGCCAGGGGAAGGGCCCCGAGGAGGAGCTGGGCCTGTTTGACCGAATACATGCAGCAGACTCGGGAGCAGAAGGGGTTGGAGACAGTCCGGTCCCTCGACCCGGCACAGAGGATGAACGCGATGTTCTCCGGTGCCTTCCCGTCGGAAGGCCTGACGACGCCGGGAGAAGGTCGCGTGGGAGCGAGAAGCCTGTCCATCTGCATCGAGGTGATGACGTTCGGATACTTTCCGAACCCGTACTGCTCCTTGAGGGACGGGTCGAAGAGGCGGAATCCCGTGGAGAGGACGAGAGATTTGACGTGATAGGTCTCCGCCGAATCGCGCATGGAGTAATCTATCGCCCCCGACGGACAGACCCTCGAACACTCCCCGCAAAGGGAGCAGACGGCGCAGTCGAGGCACCGGGAAGCCTCCCCGACGGCTTCATCCTCTGTTAAAGGCTCTTCCACCTCGTCCATCGAAAGGACCCTCTTCTCTGTGGGGATTTCCCGCACGGCAACGGGAGGGACACGGTCGGGCCTTCCCCGGCCGTTTTCCCCCAGTCCGGGTATCTTTCCCCTCTCCGGAGGAGGGAGGAACTCCCGCCACTTTGCAGGGTCTACCTTTCCCTCGATGAGGCGTTGCGCGATGAAGAAAGCCGCCTTCCTCCCCTGGGCGACGGCCTGGATAATCATCGAAGGGCCGGTGACGGCATCCCCTCCGGCGAAGACTCCCGGCATGCTCGTCTCCATCGTCGTCGGGTCGACCCTGACTGTCCCGTCCGGGTTCACCTCTATTTCCCCGGCGAAGGGGGACGTGGAGGGTTTGAGGCCGATTGCGAGGATGACCAGGTCCGCCGGGATGACCTCTTCGCTCCCCGGCACGGGCACCGGCCGTCTCCTGCCGCTCTCGTCGGGAGGACCCGGTTCCATCTTCACCGCCTCCACCCCGACGACCCTGTTCCCTTTCCCGATGAAACGGGCCGGAGCTCTCCACTCGACGAGGGAAACTCCCTCCACCAGCGCTGCATCCACCTCCCAGTCGTGGGCGGGCATCTCCTCTCTCCCCCTGCGGTAGAGGATCTCCACCTTCCCCGCGCCGTATCTGAGAGCCGTCCTTGCAGAGTCGATGGCCACGTTCCCTCCCCCGATGACGACCACTTTCCCTCCGTTCAGGCGGGGGAATTTCCCCTCGAAGACACGGGGGAGGAAGGTCATGGCATCGACCACGCCGTCCATGCCTTCTCCCTCTATCCCGGGACGGACAGGTTCCCAGGCTCCCGCAGCGAGGAAGACGGCGTCAAAGGACTCCTTCAGCTGCGTGAGCGACTCAACCCTCTCTCCGGTCCTGATGGAAACCCCGAGAGAGGTGATGTTCTTCAGGTCCCGCTCGAGCACCTCCCGAGGGAGACGATACGGGGGAATTCCGTAGCGGAGCATCCCTCCTGCTTTTTCCCTCGCCTCGAAAATCGTCACCTGAAAGCCCTCTCTCGCCAGGTAATACGCCGCGGTGAGCCCTGCAGGCCCCGAACCGACGACGGCAACCCTTTCCTCCCGCCTCTTTTCCGGGCCCTCTTCCTCCGGCTCAGGGTGTGACTCGTAGTACCTGTCGACCATGAAGCGCTTGAGCATCCGGATTCGGAGGGGCCCCTCCAGTTCCTTTCGGGAACACTCCCCCTCACAGGGAGCGTAGCAGGCACGGGAGAGGACTCCCGGCAGGGGGGCGTCTTCCATGTGGAGGCGAAAGGCCTCCTCGTATTTTCCCGCCCTTATCAGAGCGATGTAGCCGTGAGCTTTGACTCCCGCGGGACACTCGAAGATGCAGGGAGAGGTGCCCTCCCGGATAAGGACCGCCTTTTTCGGCACGGCCTGCGGGAAGGGGATATGGACAGCCCTGTGGGCGGCAAGGTCGAAGTTGAACCTGTCGGGGATGGGAACGGGGCACGCCTTCTCGCAGTCGCCGCATCCGGTGCAGGACTTCTCGTCAACGAACCTCGATTTCTTCCTCACCCTGAGGACGAACCCCCCGTCCTCCTTCCGCACATCCTCCACTTCCGACCAGGTGAGGAGGTCAACCATCGGGTGGTGGGCAACAGCCGCCATCTTCGGCGTGGATATGCAGGAGGCGCAGTCGAGGGTGGGGAAGACCTTGCTCAGGAGAATCATCTTCCCCCCGACGCTCGGCTCCTTCTCCACGAGAAGAACCCTGAATCCCATATCCCCGAGGGTCAGGGCCGACTCCATACCCGCGATACCCGCTCCCACAATGGCGACGTCGTAGGCGGGAGAACCGTTCCGTTTCATTCTCTCCCTCCAGCCTTTTCGAGATACCGGGAGAACTTCTTCATGTGTGAGACGAACGCCTCGGCACAGACAGAGCAAATCGCAGCCATCTTCAGGCGTCCCGGGTCAATTCCCTCTTCCCTCATCATTTCCTGCGCCCTCTCGACGACCTTCCCCGTGAGGGTCGTGCAGTCGGGGTGATAGGCGCAGTCCCCGCCGTCGGCCGCGATGAAGACGCCGTCGAAACCCCTCTTCAGCGCGTGAATGATCCACGAAGGCCTGATCCCGCTCGAGCAGGGAAGGGGGATGACCTCGACCGAGGCAGGGTACTCCATGTGAGAGGCCCCTGCCAGGTCGATACCCGGGTCCGAGATGTTAATCGTGGAAAAGACGAGTATCCTGGGCCCCCTCATGGCAGACCCTACTTCGTTCTCCTCACGAAGACCCGCCAGTATCCCGCTTCCTCGATGACGCCGAGAAACTCGTGCCCCACCTTCCTGCACCAGAGAGGGATGTCCTCCGTCGTGGCCTCATCGGAGGAGAGCACCTCCATCACCCCGCCGACGGGGACCTCGGCGATTCCCCTCTTCGCCTCGAGGAGCGGTCCCGGGCATGCCGTTCCCCGCGCGTCAATCACCTTCTCCGCTTTCAGGTCTCTGAGTTCATCGGGCGTCATGGCTCCCTCCTTATTTAGAATTCACGAAAATATGCAAATACAGAAGAAAAAAAATATCAGCCTTCTCCCGCCTTCCTGGCTTTCTCGTCCACCACACGGGTCTTCACCTGCATCACCTTCACGAGGAGGTTTCTTATCTCCCGGCACAGTTTCGGAAGTTTCGGGTCCGTCAGTCGGTAGTAGACCGTCTGCCCCTCCTTCCTCACCTGGACGATGTTCTGCGCCCGGAGGACGCGCAGGTGCTGGGACACATTCGATATGGAGACACCCATTTCCTCCGCCATCTCGCCGACGCTCATCTCTCCCTTCTCGAGGAGAGCGATAATCATCAACCTCTTCGAGTTGGCGATGACCTTGCAGAACTCTGCGTGAATCTCGAAGACGTCCCTGTTTTCCACTGCAACCTGCCCCTTATTTTCAATGTTTCTAAAATACTAAATAAATACTTCTCCGCTGTCAAGGGGAAATCGATGGGGCTGGATCTCTTCACCCCACGACGAGGACCTTCGCCCCCCTTATCCTCCTCTCCTTCAGGTCCAGGAGCGCCCTCTCCGCTTCTTCCAGGGAGTAGGTCTCCACCTCGGGACGGATTCCCGCCCTCTCCGCCACCTGGAGGAAGTCGCGGACATCCGACCGGGTCACGTTGGCCACGCTCTTTATCTCCTTCTCGAGCCACAGGTGGCGGGGATAGTCGAGCTCCAGGAGCGCACCTTTATCCCCCTCCTCCTTCCGGATTGCGTTAATCACGAATCGCCCGCCGGGAGAGAGGAACTGGAGAGACCGCACGATGGGGTCCCAGACAGGCGTCGTGTCTATCATGGCGTCTACTTCGGAGGGAGGATTCTCACCGATGTCGCCGGCCCAGGCAGCCCCCAGTTCGAGGGCGAACTCCCTCTCCCGCTCGCTCCGGGCGAAGACGAAAATGGGGCTCTCCGGGAAAAGGTAGAGGGCGAGCTTCAAAACCAGGTGGTTCGAGGCTCCGAAACCGACGAGTCCGAGGGTCTGCCCGTTCTTCATGCCGGTGAGGGCGAGGGACCGGAATCCGATGGCCCCGGCGCAGAGAAGGGGCGCGGCCTCGACGTCAGAAAACCCTTCGGGGATGGGATGAGCAAACGCCTCGGGGACCACCATGTACTCGGCGTAACCCCCGTTCACGTCCCTGCCGGTAGCGGTAAAACGGGAACAGAGGTTCTCCTCTCCCCTCTCGCACCGGGGGCACTCCCCGCAGGCGGAGTAAATCCAGGCAACGCCCACGCGGTCGCCTTCACCAAGGGTCTTCACTCCCTCCCCGACACCGACCACTCTCCCCACCACCTGGTGGCCGGGAACGACGGGAAGATTTGGAGGAGGGGTCCTCCCTTCGATTTCATCAAGTTCCGTGTGGCACACCCCACAGGCGGAGACCCTGACCAGGACCTCTCCTCTTCCGGGGACGGGGTCGGGAAGTTCCCTCATCTCCAGAAAGGACCGCCCCCTCTTCACCTCCCCCGTGGCTGCAATAACCTGGGCTCTCATGTTCGCCTCCTCGCTCAAGGCACGCTTATTCCACGTTAACGGCAGGGAATATCTCCGGATTTATTATAAACGAGCCCCTCCATCTGACCTTTACAACACCGCTTTCCTTCAGCAAAATATGGGGCAGGGAGGAGACGATGGATATCCTTTTCGCCTCAGACCTTCATGTCAGCAGGAACCACTTGAAAAGGCTTCTCAGCCTGGGAGAGGAGAAGAGGGTTGACGCCATCGTCATTGGAGGGGACCTCGTCCCCCGCGAGGGATACCACGAGACCATCGAAGAGATGGTGGAGTATCAGAGGAGATACCTTAAGGAGACATTCGTCCCCCTCATCGAGCAGTTCAAGAAAAGGAATCCCGGCGTCAGTTTGTTCCTCGACATGGGGAACGACGACTTCGCAGCCAACAGGGACGTGCTGGAGGAGAGGGACGGCGACCTCTTCCACCTCCTCCACATGAAGGTCCACCCTCTGACCGACGAAGTGGACGTGGCAGGATACATGTGCGTCCCCCCCACGCCCTTTTCCCTGAAGGACTAGGAAAAAGCGGACACGGAGGCTCACCCCATTTCCTCTCCCCAGGTAACGCTTCACGGCGTCTTAACGAAAGATGGTGTCCGCTTCAGAGACCGGAAAATCGACGGGAAGGAAACCATCGAAAAGGACCTGAAAAAACTTTCGAAAAAGATTAAGAAACCCTTCCTCTTTGTCTCCCACACTCCCCCTTACGG
>RFHC01000014.1 GCA_003696505.1 Deltaproteobacteria bacterium | reverse complement strand
AGGACCGACTTGTGTATCTTGCCAACAGACGTGAGAGGAAGTTCGTCGACGAAGACGAACGCGTCGGGCACCATCCACTTGGGATACTTCGCCAGGAGGAATTCCCGGAGTTCCTCCGCCGTCGGTTTTTCTCCCTCGGCGGGAACGACGACAGCGAGAGGCCTCTCCATCCACTTCGGGTGAGGAACGGCGATGACGGCCGCTCCCTTCACCTTCGGGTGAGCGAGGATGGCATTTTCAAGTTCCAGGGAACTGATCCACTCGCCGCCCGACTTTATGAGGTCCTTGGTCCGGTCGGTGATCTTCACGTACCCTTCCTCGTCGATGACGACGACGTCGCCCGTCCTCAGCCACCCGTCCTCTGTAAACTTATCCTCCGCCTCCTCGGGCGGGAGCTTGTGGTAACTCCCGGTAATCCAGGGGCCGCGAACCTGAAGTTCTCCCATCGACTTCCCGTCCCAGGGTTCCTCGCCCCTGTCGCTGACAACACGGACTTCGACGAAGGGAACGGGAAGACCCTGCTTCGCCCGGTACGAGTACTTTTCGTCTTCCGACAGGGAGTCCAGACTCGGTTTGAGGGTGCAGAAAGTTCCGAGGGGAGATGTTTCCGTCATCCCCCAGGCGTGAATGACGCGGAGATTGTGCTTATCGAAGGCGCGGATCATCGGCTCTGGCGCAGCCGACCCTCCGACGATCATTCTCATTCCCGGTGTCAGTTTCCACCTGCCCGGATTGCTCTCGATGGCGTTGAGGATGGCGAGCCAGATGGTCGGTACCCCCGCAGTGATCGTCACCTTCTCCGCTTCCATCAAATCGAGCAAACTCTCCGCGTCGAGATGGGGTCCGGGGAAAACCTGCTTCGCGCCCACGAGCGTCCCGGAGTACGGGAGCCCCCAGGAGTTCGCGTGGAACATGGGAACGACGGGAAGGAGAACGTCCCTCATGGAGAGGCACATCGTGTCTGCCATGACCTCACCGAAGGCGTGAATGACCGTCGAGCGGTGGGAGTACACAACTCCCTTCGGCCGTCCCGTCGTCCCGGAGGTGTAACACATTCCGCAGGCATCCCTCTCGTCGATTTGAGGATAGTCGAAATCTCCCGAGACAGCCTGGATGAACTCCTCGTAGTCAACATATCCCTCCGGGACAGGTTTGCCCGTGAGCGGGACGACGATGACCTTCTCGAAAGAGACCTTATCTTTGAAGCGGTCGTAGAGCGGGAGAAGCACGTCGTCGACGATGAGAATCCTGTCCTCGGCGTGGTTGACGATGTAGGCGATGTCGTCGGGAGACAGACGAAGGTTGAGGGTGTGGAGGACGGCGCCGATAATGGGAATGGCGAAGTAAGCCTCCAGGTGAGCGTAGTGATTCCACATGAGAGTGGCAACGGGGTCGCCCTTCTTTACCCCCGCCTCAAGGAGAGCGTGGGCAAGTCTCCGGGTCCTCTCGTAGAAGTCTCTGTAGGTGTATCGGTGGAGGCTCTTGTCGGGCATCCGGGAGACGATTTCCGTCTTCCCGAAGAGTTTCGGCGTTCTCTCAAAAATGTGGGTGAGAGTCAGGGGAAAGTCCATCATCGTCGATTTGACCATTGTCCCTCCTCCTCAGAGAATTTTTGATTTCCCAAGCAAGCGCTTGTTATAATCTATCAAACGACCGCGGGGGGGTCAATAAAATAGGGTTATAATTCCCCCGATTCTCTCGATGTGCGAGGGGAGGAGGGAGATGGCTCAGAAAAAGAGGAGCAGGAAGGACGACATCATCCGGGCGGCAGCAAAGCTATTCAGCAGGAAGGGATACGAGAGGACGTCGGTGAGGGACATCGCCCGGGAAGTGGGAATGCGGTCGGGGAGCATCTTCTACCACTTCGACAGCAAGGAAGAGATTCTCGTGGAAGTGATGGCCTTCGGAATCGGCAAGTTCTTCGAGGCCGCGGAAGAAGCCCTTTCGCACGCGAAGTCCCCCGTGGAAAAGCTCACCTACCTTTTCCGCGCCCACCTGGAGGCTCTCCTCGTGGATGAGCACAGGGACTCGATGAACGTCCTCCTCTACGAGTGGAGGAGCCTCTCCGACGAGGGGCGTGAGGAAATCGTCAAACTGAGGGACCGATACGAGGAAATCTGGCAGGAGGTCCTGGACGAGGCGAAGGAGGCGGGGCTCATCGAGGGAGACACGAAGGTCCTCCGGCTCATGATTCTCGGAAGCCTCAACTGGTCGGTGCAGTGGTTCTCCCCCAAAGGTCCCCTTTCGGCAGATGAACTGGCAGAGGCTTTTGTCGGGTTTATCATGAGAAATAAAAGCTAAATTCGGATTTCGGATTGCAGATTGCGGAGTTCATTCCTCCGGTGGTTTCCATTCCCCACCCCGAACACCGCATCACCGCGCCTCTTTCATTCGTAAACCTTCTCCTCCTCCCTTTCCGCCTCGTGGGCGTCAGACTCCACATCCCGGGACACGGGGGAAGATATCCTCTTCTCGAGCTCGCGGTAGTATTCGTGCTGGATGATGAGGTTCATGATTTCGTTCGTGCCGGTCCATATCATCGCCAGGCGAACGTCCCTCAAAAACCTTTCGATGGGGTAGACGTTCGTGTACCCGATTCCCCCCATCACCTGCATCGCGTTGTTCACCACCTGCCAGGCCGCCTCTGTGGAGAACTTCTTCGCCTCTGAGACGAGCCTCCGGCAGTATGAGGGGTCGGCGCCGGAATCGACTGCCTTTGCCGCGCCGTAGACGAGCCCCCTGGCCGCATCGAGAAGCGCCAGGCTGTCCGCCACGGCAAAGCTCACGGCCTGAAACCGGTTGATGGTCTTCCCGAAAGCCTTTCTCCTCGTCGAATACCGGGCGGCCACTTCAAGGGCCGCGCGTGCCGTGCCGATGACTCCTGCGGCGCTCGTCATCCTCTCGGGAATCATCATCTGATAGAAGATGGGGGCAGCTCCGTTTTCCTCCCCCACCATGTTCTCCCCGGGGACGTAGCAGTCATCGAAGACGAGCCTTCCCGCGCCTCCGCCCCTCGTGCCCATGAGGCCGTAAACGTATTCCACCTTCACCCCCGGCCCTCTCTCCACGAGAAAGACCGAGAGGGACTGGTGGGGAGGAGCGTCAGGGTCCGTCTTCGCGTAGACCATGAAGTAGTCGGCTCCTTCCGCGCCGACGACGAACCTCTTCTGGCCCTTCAGTCTGTACCCGTTTCCGTCTCTTACGGCCACGGTGGTGGAGCCGAAGAAGTCAGACCCCCCACGGGGCTCGGTGAGCGCTTCAGCGGTGGTCAGTTTCCCTTCGAGAGTGGGTTTCAGGAAACGCTCTTTCTGGTCTTCCGTGCCGAACTTGTCGATGGCCTCACCCACGATGGTGGGGAGGGAGTAGAGGCAGGAAAGGGACATGGAGAGGACCCCGACCTCCTCGAGGGCGATGACTTCGTCGGACCAGGAGAGCCCGCGCCCTCCAAATTTTTCAGGAAAGCGGAGTCCCAGGAGATTCCTCCGGGCGGCTTCCTGGAGGAATTCCCTCGGGTAGGTCACCCTCTCCGCGTCCATGTCGAGCACCAGGTCCCGGGGGACCCACCGGACGAAGTCCCTCACTTCCTCACGCAGTGCCTTCTGCTCCGGCGTATCCAGGTGCTCGAACATGGGGTCCTCTCCTTTCGTCCCTTTTCAAAGACCGGTGTCAGTCACGTCGTCAAAGCAGAAACGGCGCCTCAGAAGTTCCAGATGAACTCCATGGCCAGGCGCATGGCCGTGTCGTCAGCTTCCGTAAGAAGAGCCCTCGTCACGTCCTTCACCCCATCGCCGGGGAAGAAGAAGGAGAACTGCCCTTTGATGAAGGACTGACGGGAGAGTGCGAGAGTAATTTCGTTATCCCATTCTGTCCCTGCATTGCCAGAATCTATCTTCGTCGGAATCCCGGAGATTAAATTTTTCACATAGAAATCCTCATTCCAGATAAAGTAGTTCACATTCGTTCTGTAAATGAGGAACTTCTTCGGCTTCGCCGTGATGCCGAAGCTGACCATCGTGAGACCCGGGTTGTCTCCCCGACCGTTTCCGGCACCAGCAAAGTTCTGGAGACCACCGGTCATTATAGGTGTCCCATTCCCGTGAAACTCGGGAATGTACCCGTAAAGCGCCGTGCCAAGAATCAAATTAGTATCGCCAATAATAGTGTTCTCGCCTCCCCACCGCGCAGAGAACCTTTCGGCGTTCTCAACTCCGTTGTACCCGTTCAGTTCGTCGTCGTTCGGGTCGTCGTCGCCGGTAGTGAAAACAACGCCCAGGTGGGGTTTGAAGCTAAATCCGAACGTGTCTTTCAGGTCATAAGCAAAATCTGCTGAAAGAGCATACGCCTTAATGTCGTACTCTTTCCCAAGAGGAGTTTTCTTCGCGTCAGCAGTTCCAAACTGGTAAACAGCCTCGACCATGGTCTCAAAATTACCGTAATTCCCAACGTAGTAAGCACCAACATGGTGAGAATCTGTCTCAGGATTTCCTCCAATCGAGGGAATGGGAACATTCCTTATCTTGTCGTACGCATAGAAGAATCTCAATTTCCCAGCATTTTCGAACTTGTAGTTCAGGTAGCCCGCATAGAGGTCCCGGTCGGCATTCTTATAAACTTCTGATGCTGTGTCGAACTTAATCTGAAAATTATTCTCGCCGAGTTTGAAATATCCCAGGCTGAAATCAACATTCCCGTATTTTCCAGTGAGCCAGAAACCGGGGTTGTCGTCGCCGTAAACGATGGAGGCCGCCTCCCCGAAGTCGAGGCCCCACACGTCCCAGCCGGCGTGCAACCTCAATCCGGTCCCCGGAAGTGCCATCGTCGCGTGGAGGCGCTCGAGGCCGAAGTCTGAGTGGTCGTCCGTCTTCCCGCCCCTCTCATCGACGGTGTATGTATCGAGAGCGCGGTCAAACTCAAGAGCGGCGTAGAAGGACCAGGCGCGGTTCTTCGGGATGGCGTTGAAGTAGAGCCTGTCCTCGGATCTGATATAGCCGTTCTTGACGTATCCTGCTTCATTCGGGTGAATCTTAAAATCATCAATTCCTGTCTTTTTTGCAAAACCAAAGTCCCAGTTTGTCTCGCTCGTCGGAATAATCCTCACGAGCCCTCCGAAACTCATGAGAATGTCCGTCCTCGTCTCGATGGCCACGGCGCCGGGCCCTTTCAGGACCTCTTTGGTGATGTCCTCCACCTCCTTCTCCTGCGCCAGGGCAAGAGAAGCCGAGACCAGGAGGAAAGCGACCATCACAAACAGGGTGAAAATTTTCCTTCTCATGACCTCCCTCCTTTCTTT
>RFHC01000081.1 GCA_003696505.1 Deltaproteobacteria bacterium | reverse complement strand
GCCGGAGTGGCGGAACTGGCAGACGCGCGGGACTCAAAATCCCGTGGGGGTCAACCCCGTGAGGGTTCGAAGCCCTCCTCCGGCACCAGATTTCCCTTAAGAGAATCCCCGGGGGCCCCGGAAACTATCTCGCCTCTTTCCGGATAAACGTCTTCTGAAGGTTCCTCACATAATCCGTGAGGGGATTGATCTGAATCGCCTTTATGAAAAACTGGCGGGCCGCCTCGTTTTCCCCCTTCGAAAGGAGAATCTCTCCAATTTCGTTATAGGCAGGGTCGTATTTCGGATGATTTCCCACCAGTTTGACGAAAAGTTCCAGGGCCTCATCCATCCGCCCCATCGCCTCGAGGGCACGCCCCTTCAGAAATCTCGCCTCTCTCACCAGCTCCTCCGTCGTGGCCATTTTCTCTGCCCTCATCAGCTCTTCCAGCGCTGCCTCTGGCTTACCCATCCTGACCAGCTCCATCCCGAGCCTCACCCTGGCTTCGACGAATCTCGGGTCGAGGGAAATGGCCTCCCGGAACTCCCTGACGGCCTCGTCTGAAGCACCCATCCGGGAATAGGCTTTTCCCGCCTGGAAATGGCTCAGCCTCACTCTCAGGGACTTCAGGTTGAAACGGGCCATTCCGTGCTCCGGATTCTCCTTCAGTGCCCGCCGGAACTCGACGAGTGCCTCCCGGTACCTCCTCTGCCTGTAGAGGGCAATCCCCAGAAGGTTGTGAGCTTCGTCAAGGGGAACAGGACCTTGCGCCCCTGCAATCGCCTCCCTTATCGTCCGAATAGCTTCTCCGAAGTGGCCCTCTTTAATGTAAACCCGCCCCAGGGCGAGGTCCACGAGAAAAGGGAAATCCTCCCGGGGGAGGGCTCCTCCTCTCCTGCATTCCTTCCTGAGTTCAAGGAGGAGAGACTCTGCCCTCCCCAGACTCTTCACGTTTTCCATTTCAATGAGTCCCAGATAGTAACGGGCAAGCAAATGGGTAGGGTCCTCCTCCACGGCTTTCTGGAAATGCTCCCTGGCCTTTCCGTAATCTCCGCGGGAGAAATAATCCCTTCCGCGAAGGTACTCTTCTTCCCCCGACCCTCCCGAGGAGAAAGCCGGCCAGAGCCCGACAAGGCAGAAAACAGTTAACAACAGAATTTTCCTGAAATTCATTTATTCCCGGCTCATCATTTGTTAATATGGTTTCATAATAATAAAAAAGCGGAAACCTGAACAGAGTGTTTTCCCTTAATCTCCGTAAATATTTCCTTCTTTCCTCAATTCCCTTGCTGGTCTGGCTTTCGATTTCTTTCAATACCCCGGATGCCCGCGGAGGAGATATTCCCCTCCCGCCCCCTCACGCGGAAGCGGGTTGCAGGGATTGCCACACTCCGGAATTTCCCGATGCCACGAAGGAAAAGCCCCGCCTCCTCGGCGGTCCCGTCTCTGCGTGCCAGGCATGCCACGGAAAAGACGAAACGTCTCACCATCCTGTGTGGGTCACTCCGAAGGGAAAAGGGAAAAAATTCTTTCTGTGGGGAGAGAAACAATCCGTGGTCTGCACCACCTGTCACGAAATCCACCAGAAGGTGCCGGCGCCGGGGCTGCTGAGGGGTTTCCCGGAAGGAAAGTACTCCGTCCGACTCGACCTCTGCATCGACTGCCACGGGGAAACCTTTTTCGAGATAAACCCTCATTCGGGGAAGGTGGAAGGGGAATCCTGCCTCACCTGCCACGAATCGATACCGGGGGAGGAGGACACGGCAACGGACGTGAAGGTGAGGGAGAAAACAATCGAGGTTTGTGATTTCTGTCACAACGTGAAGGAGAAGTCCCACCCCGAGAATGTGGCTTCCCTTGAACGGATACCCGCCAATCTTCCGCGGGACAGCAGCGGAAACGTGACCTGCGGCACCTGCCACGACCCGCACGGGACGGCGGAGACGCTCTTCTTCCTCAGGAAGCGGTACATCGAACACCTGGAAATGTCACGTTACGAGTATCCCCACGGTCTGGAAAACGCGAGGAATTGCAAGGGATGCCACATCGATGTGGAAACAGATAAAAAGAAGATGAGGGAAAATCTCCGATTCGGTGGGGACACGCTGAGAATCTGCCTCTCCTGCCACGGGGCAATGGACTCCTGCCACCCCGTGCTGATGAAACCACCTCCCGGAATGAACGAAGGGGCCGGACTCCCCCTCTCGAAAGACGGAAAAATCATCTGCACCACCTGCCACGACCCCATGCCCGATAAGGGCGGAGGGGTCCTCCTCCGTGTTGCCGGGAGGGAAGGAAACATTCACGACCTGTGCAGGAAATGTCACGAAATCCTTGAACTCGCATCCCTCAACCCACACTCATCTATGGATGACAGAGGAACGTGCCGATTTTGCCACGACATCTTGACAGAAACGGATAACCCGGAATTGATGAAAACCTCCTTCATTTCAAACCCCCGCCTCGTCTGCCTCCGCTGCCACGGGAAATCAAACCACCCCGGGGGAGTATCCCACCTGGTCACCCCCTCCCGTCCTCTCCCTCCGGAAATGGAGACAGACGCCCGGGGAAGAATCACCTGCACCACCTGCCACAAGCCCCACATCGACACCACCGGGAAGGAAGAAAACCCCGAGATATTTGTCATCAACGCCCCATCATCTTCCCTCTGTTCCGCCTGTCACGAGAAATAAGAAGCGGTATTCCCGGGGGTGCGCGATATCACCCATCAGGGAAACACATTACCCTTACAAGAAATAAGATTTTCCCCATAAAAAGAGAACTTTCTCCTTTTTCCCTGATGGCATCACGCTTGCTAAGATTTGTTCCGACCAGAGAACAGGGAGGATTCGGTGCGTAAAATTATTCCCGTTGTTATTTTCCTCGCAGCATTTAGCCTCTTCTCCCAGAAGGCAACCCTTTCGTGGGGACTCACGCTGAAGGAGGGAGATAACCTGCGAGACCTGAGCCTTAAAGGACTGGGAGGAGAAGAGATTCACCTTGCTTCATTCGATGGAAAGGTGGTGATTCTCACCTTCTGGTCCACGTGGTGCTCCCGGTGCAGGGAAGAAATGAGTTTTCTGAAGAAAATTTCCCGCTCATTCGGGGACGTCGAGATTATCGCGGTAAACCAGGAAGCCGAGGAAGATATTAACATCGATGAAATCAGGAATTTCCTGGAAGAGATGGGGGGAAACTTCCACGTGGCCCTCGACGAGGGATACCGCCTCTGGGACCGTTTCGGGATAAACGCCCTCCCGACCACAGTCATTCTCGACGAGAGGGGGACTGTCCGATTCGCGGAATCGAATTTCTACTTCGCCTCTCCGGAGAAAATCGAGGAGACTCTGACGAAACTCTGCAAAACGGGTAATTCCTGATATTACAAATGTGAAACTCTCAAATCCTTGTGTAAATCACCACACAGGGGCCACTGGAAACTCCTCGAGAAAAAAAGGATATTTCCGGGAACATTTTTGCTTGCCCCTGGCACGAGTCTTGGTTTAAAATTTTCCAGGTGATGGAAATGAAACTCATTCTCGTTTACGAAATTTACTCTCTCGTCCTGGCCGTCCTGGCAGGATACTATGCGCGAAAAAAGAACCGGAGTCCCCTTTTCTGGGGGGGATTGACGGGAATCCTTCTCATCACCACTCCCTTCATCTACCGCCTCCCCGGGTTTTACGACGTCCTCCTCCACCTTTACGAGAAGGTGGGAAGCGAGTGTCGCGTCATCTGCTTTTTCCCGTGGGGATTTCTCCTGACAATCACAGCCCTCACTTTCGCTCATCCCCTCTGCCCCGTCTGCAACAAACCGGTGAAAGAGGGCAGGGGAAGACACGTCCATAGCTGAATTTACCCTTTTTCATTAAAAATCGAGCCATTTTCCTCTCTTTTCGTTGACAGGGACCCTTCTGGTTGATAAATTACGGAAAATAGAAGAAAAAAAAGGAGGAGGAAAATGGCGGCAAGCGTAAAGGTTGTCCCGTATTACAAAATGGAAACTCCCAACAAGGCCGGAGAGGCGGCAAAAGTCCTTTCCCAGTTAAAGGATGCAGGAGTCAACCTGCTGGCCTACACGGCCTTCCCCCGGAAGAGAAAGGCACAGATGGATTTCGTCCCGGAAGATAACGCAAAATTCCGGAGGGCCGCGAAGAAATTGGGACTTCCGGTGAGCGAGAGGAAAAACTGCTTCCTCATCCAGGGGGACGACAGGGTGGGAGCGCTCCAGGAAGTTGTCCAGAAACTCGCCGATGCGGGGATAAACATAACCGCCGTCGACGCTGTCACCGCCGGGAAGGGTCGTTTCGGCGCAATCCTCTGGGTAAAAGAGGAGGACTTCCGGAAAGCCAAGAAAGCTCTCGGCGCGAAGTAAAGGCAGAGGGAGAAAAGGACCCGTGGTCATAAAGACGATACGCGTCTCCACGAAACGCTCCCAGGAATTCGTCGACATTACCCAGCAGGTAAAACTCGTTCTCAGGGATTCCGGCGTCTCATCGGGAGTGTGCGTCGTCTATGTCCCCCACACGACAGCCGGGGTGACCATAAACGAAAACGCTGACCCCGACGTGCAGCAGGACATTCTCGAAGTGCTGGAAAAGCTGGTGCCATCGTCAGGCAAGTACAGACACCGGGAAGGGAATGCTCATGCCCACGTGAAGTCGACCCTCGTGGGATGCTCTGTTGCCATTCCGATTGAGGCGGGGCGCCTCGTCCTCGGGACCTGGCAGGGAATCTTCTTCTGCGAGTTTGACGGACCCCGGGAGCGCCGGGTCGTCGTAAAGATAACCGGCCGCGAGTAACTCCAGGGAAAAAGCATAAAAAAAGGACGGGGAAAATTCCCCGTCCTTTCCATCTTCACCGGAAAGCTCCTCAGGATTCTGCCCTTTCCCGCGGAACCTTCCTGTAATAGTAGCCGTTTATGAGAGCCGTCACCAGCCTGATGTCCTCGGAGAAAACAAGGTAGAGGTGGAGAAGCGTGAATGCCACGAAGACCCAGGCAATGAGGGTGTGCCACGACTTCACCGCCATCAGCCCGCCGAGTCCATATATGAAAGACTCGAAATAGGTCGGCCAGTAGAGGGCAAATCCGAGAATTGTCTGAACGAGCGAGACAACGAAGAGAGCGGCGTAGGCGATTTTCTGGAGGGGATTGTACTTGGCAAAATCCGGTTTCTCCCCATCGATGAAGAGGTAATACCTTATCGTCGGCCAGAGGTCCTTCGCGTCTGACGGGACTGGCATCGCGATTTTATGCTTCCCCTGAGCGAAGAAGAAATAGACGTGGACGATCCCGAGGAAAATGAAGAGGTAGCCCGATATGACGTGGAGAAACCGGGCAGTCTCCATGCTCCCGAAAACGGCGAAGGAGGGGTAACGAATCTGAAACCCCGTCAGGACGAGGAGGACGAAGTCCACCACGTGCACCCAGTGGGTGATTCTCTCCTGGAGGTCGTGCTTCAGGAATTTTTCCTCTACGTATTCCGCTTTTCCGTTCATATCACCCTCCTCACACGACCCGGTAGACCTTCACCTCGTTCGTCTCCGGGTGAATAACGTGGACCGCACAGGCAATGCACGGGTCGAAGGAGTGAACCACCCGGAGAATCTCGAGAGGCTTATCCGGGTCATGGACGGGAGTCCCGATGAGGGCCTCCTCGATGGGACCCCTCTGTCCCTTGTGGTCCCTGGGAGAAGCGTTCCAGGTGGTGGGGACGACACACTGGTAGTTCTTCAGTTTCTTCCCCTCGATTTCGTTGAAGTGGGCGAGAGCTCCCCGCGGCGCCTCCCAGAGACCCACTCCGGAAGCTTTCTCCGGCACGTCGTTCAACGCGTAGGTCTGGGTCTTGCCCGACTTGATGTTCTCAATGAGCTTGAGCGTCCACTCTTCCATGGCGTCGATGACCACCTTCGTCTCCACGACGCGAGCCGCGATTCTGCCGAGGACAGAGAGGAGGACCTGGGGCTTGCCGGCAACGCCCAGTTCCTTGAGGACGAAGTCGACGAGTTTCTTCACCTTCTCGTTCCCGGAGAGGTACGCAACGAGAATTCTCGAGAGGGCTCCAACCTCCATGGGGTGGTCGTCGATGCGCGGGGCCTTGAGCCAGGAGTACTTCCCGTCTCCGTGGAAACCCGTGAACTTCGGCAGGGTTTTCCCCTCTGCGGGATTCCTGTTTCCACTGTCCGCCTCGAACCAGGAGTGGTCGACGTACTCCTTTATCTGGGCGGGACCCACATCCTTCACCTCCAGCTGCCCTCCGAAGACGGCTCCTCTCGGCAGGAGCCTCTTCTTCGGGTCGAAAGAGGGATCCTCGAAAACGCCCCAGGAGAGGAAGTTGAGGTGGCCTTTCCCGATGTTCGCCCACTTGAGGTAGTACGGAGCGATGGCGAGGACGTCGGGGATGAAGACCGTGTCCACCCACTGCTTTATCTCCCTTATCCGGAAGAGGAGGTCGTCGAGCTGGTCCACCCGGGGAGACCAGGTCGTTCCCCCGGGGGGCGTGGTCATGTGCATCGGCATCTTCCCGCCGAGAATGCCCACCAGGTGAGACGCCTTCTTCTGCATCTCCAGCGCCTCCAGGTAGTGGGCGACGGCGAGGAGGTTCAGTTCCGGCGGGAGCTTGTATTCGGGATGTCCCCAGTACCCGTTCTCAAAAGGTCCGAGCTGACCCGAATCGACGAACGCCTTCAACTTCCCCTGAACCTGCTTGAGATAAGAAGAAGTGGGCCTCGCCTTGAGAGCGGAAACCACGTCGACGTAGTCGAGAGCGTTCAGGTGGTAGAACCAGAGGATGTGGGAGTGGACAAACTGTCCTCCTTCTATCAGGTTCCTCACCAGGAGAGCGTTTTCCGGCGGGGTGACGCCGAAGGCGTTCTCGAGCCCCAGGGTCGAGGTGTGTCCGTGAGAAACGGGGCAGACGCCGCAGATTCTCTGGGTAATGAACCAGGCATCTCTCGGGTCGCGCCCCTTCAGGAGTATCTCAAACCCCCTGAAGAGGGTTCCCGAACTCCACGCCTCTTTTACCTTCCCGTTTTCTATCTCTACTTCTATTCTGAGGTGCCCCTCGATGCGGGGAATCGGATCGATGACGAGTTTCTTTGCCATGGCCCCTCCTCCTTATTCCTTCTCTTCTTCCTTCTTCTTTCCGCCCGTTACGACGCGCCCGATGGCGTGTCCCGCCACGATGACTCCCGTCGCCACCGCCATGCCGATTCCTATCTTGTCTGCGCTCACGTCACCGGACGGGAGAGAAATGTTGGCGAGGCGGGAATAGAAGGGCGCCAGGTTGTCGACGAACTTCGGCTCCATACACCCGATGCAGGGAGAACCCGCACCGATGCACCAGTTGAGGCGGGCGTTCCAGAGGACGCGGGGACACTCCGAATACGTCTCGGGCCCCTTGCACCCCATCTTGTAGAGGCAGTACCCCATGGCTTCCTCTTTCGAACCGAACGCCTCCACGAACTGCCCCTTGTCGAAGTGAGCCCTCCGGGGGCAGTTGTCGTGGATGGTCCTTCCGTAGTACATCTTCGGACGTCCCAGCTTGTCCAGTTCGGGGACCTTCCCGAGCATGAGGACGTGGACCACCGTGCCGATGACGAACTCGGGATTGACGGGGCAACCGGGAAGGTTGATGACGGGTGTTTTGATGCCCTTCCTCTGGAAAAACTCCCTCACGCCGATTATCGCCGAGGGATTGGGTGACCCTGCCGGGATACCGCCGTCGAAGGAGCACGCGCCGATGGCAACGACGGCCACGGCGTTCTTCCCCACCTCTTCCATGATTTCGTACATGTTCTTCCCGGCAATCATTCCGTGCCCTTCTTTCGTGGGGATTCCGCCTTCCACGACGCAGATGTACCCGCCCCTCTTGACAGCATTGTTCAGGTTTTCCTCGGCCTGGTGGCCTGCCGCCGCCATGATGGTTTCGTTGTAGTCGATGGAGAGAATGTCCAGGACGAGTTCAGCAGGCGTGGGCTTGTCCGCCTTGATAAGGCTCTCGGTGCACCCCGTATCGGAAGCAAAGTGCAACCAGATGACGGGCTGCCTCTTCTTCGCCGCTTTCTCCAGGGCACTGGCGAGCTTCGGCGCCAGAGACCCGGAAAAACCGAGGTATGCGAGGGTCCCGCTGGCGATTTTGAGGAAGTCCCGTCGGGTGAGAGAAAGCGCACTTTTCACTCTCATGGTCCCCTCCTCCGGTGAGTTAAAAATTCGGCAATTTTTATATAACGCTATTTTGTCCCTGTCAAGAAGAAAATTCCCGCTTCTCTATAGGGAATTCTATCAATGCTGAAAAAATTTTTCATTCATTGCCCGATTCTGACAAAAATATTTAATACGATGTTCTAAAAACGAAAAATTGGGGGTTCTCACCCTTCCGTCTCCACTTCCATGGAAGAGACCTCGAGGACATCTCCCCCCGTCACCCTTATCCCGCTTTCCCCGCACCGGGGGCAGGAAAGGGTGAACTCACCCCACGGAAAAGTGCCACACCCGGGGCACGTAATATCTACGGGCACCTCCACGATGTTCAGCGCGCTCCCCTCGAGGACCGTCCCCCGGGCGAGGTGCTCGTAGAAAAAAGAGAGATGCTCCGGAACGACACCCCGGAGAACTCCCACCCTCACCTCGACTCCCGTAACCCTGACGGCCCCGTGCTCCTTCGCGGCTTCGAGAAGCGCCTCGACGATGGAGGAAGCGATACCGTACTCGTGCACTCAGTCGCCCCTCTGGTTCACGGAGAGAATTCGCTCCGTCAGAGGACCGACTCCCTCCCCTGTCTTCGCCGAAACCCGGAAGACCTCGATTTTCGGGTTAAGCGCCCGTGCCGCTCCCACGGCTCGCTCCTCGTCGAAGTCGACAAAGGGGAGCAGGTCCACCTTCGTCAGGACGAGGAGGTGGGAGGTTTTGAAAATAAAGGGATACTTGAGAGGTTTCTCGTCCCCCTCTGTGACGCTCAGGAGAACGACCCTCAGGTCCTCTCCCAGGTCCACCTCGGCAGGGCACACCAGGTTTCCCACGTTCTCCACGAGGAGCACGCGGACACCGGACAGGTCCATCCCCCCGAGCGTCTCGAAGAGTCGGCCCGGCTGGATATGGCAGGTGGACTTCGTGTTTATCTGGACGACGCGGATCCCTTTCTCCCTGACGCGCTTCGCGTCCAGGTCCGTTTCGATGTCCCCCTCCACGACCGCCACGATTGACGGGTCCGGAACTCGCGACGCCATGGCCTCGATGAGAGAGGTCTTCCCCGACCCGGGAGAGGAAACGAGGTTCACCATTTTCACCCCCTTCTCTCTCAGGAGATTGCGAATCGCCTCCCTCTCCCTCCGGAAAGATTCGTCTACCCCCTTTCCCAGTTCAACTTTCACGGCACGCTCCCATCTCTTCTGGATTTCCCCGTCGGGGTGGTGTTTAAACTAACAAAAAAAACAGCCGATAAAAAGGGGGGAACATGATCGTCATCGGACTGGGAAACATCCTCCTCTGCGACGAGGGAATCGGGGTGCACGTGGTCAACGCTCTCAGAGAGAGAGAACTCCCTGACGGCGTCGAGCTCGTCGACGGAGGTGTGGCGGGCTTCACCCTCCTCAACATGCTCGAGGGGGAAACGAGGGCGGTCATCGTCGATGCCGTCTCGGCTCCCCTTCCTCCGGGCACCGTCGTGAGGCTCGACCCGAAAGAGGTGGGAAAGTCGAAAGAGGAGAAATATTCCCTCCACGACTTCTCCCTGAGGGACGTCCTCGACCTGATGAACCTGAGGGGGACAACTCCGGAGATGCTCATCCTCGGAATCGTCCCCGGAGACATTCACACATACAAAATCGGGCTCTCCCCCGAACTCGAGGAGAAGTTCGAGGACATCGTCGAAAAGGTGAGAAAGGAGATAGAAAAGTATGCTCGTCAGGAGCGCTCCACCTGAAATTCTGGAAACCCTCTTTTCCCGGTTGTCCGGCACGGGGAAGGTCTACGGACCGGTCAGGCAGGGGAAGGCGGTGAGATTCCTCCCCCTCTCTTCGATTTCCGATGCGGAGCTCTCGTACCAGAGGACGGTCCTCCCACCGAAGAAGTTTTTCCTCCCTCCGGGAGAAACCCTCCTCACCTTTGCCGGCAGAGGAGAATGGAGGGTGCCGGATGAGGAGGATGAACGAATCGTCCTCTTCGGCCTCCACCCCTGTGACCTTCACGGCATCGAGATACTCACCGTCTTCATGTCCGACGCCGTCCCCGACTCTCCCTTCCTCCGCCGGAGGGAGAAGGCTTTCATCGTCGGACTCTCATGCCTCCCTGACGACAAGTGCTTCTGCCGGTCCATGGGGTGCCAGACGTCGGAAAAGGGGTTCGACATCTTTATTACCCTCCTGGGAGACCGCGTCCTTCTGCGGGCCGGGTCTCCCGAAGGATACCGCCTTCTCCGGATGCTCGATGGGGAGGCCAGGGAGCCCTCCCGGGAAGACAGGGAGCGCCTCCTGAATTTTCACAGGCTCCGCAACGAATCCTTCACGCTCTCCCTGGATATCACCGACCTTCCCGAGGTCCTGGACCTGGAAGAAGAGAGCCAGGTCTGGGAAGAACTGGGAAACAGGTGCTTTACCTGCGGAAACTGCTCCATCGTCTGTCCCACATGCTCCTGCTTCAACGTGGTCGACATCCCCTCCTTCGCTTCCGGCGAGACAAAGAGAGTGAGGACCTGGGACTCCTGCCTCTTCCGGTCTTACGCCCTCGTAGCCGGGGGGCACAACTTCCGGGAAAAGAGAGCGCAGCGGGTGAAAAACCGTTACTACCACAAGCAGAAAGGATTCGTGGAGGGTTTCGGGAAGCCCTCATGTGTGGGATGCGGACGATGCATCTCTTCCTGTCCCGCCGGGATAGACGTGGTGAGCGTCTTCAAACGTTTAACGGAGGCGTACGCGAAATGACGAGGATAAGCGATAACCCCTACGTCCCCCGGAAGGCCGTTCTCCTTTCCCGAAAAGAACTCTCTCCCACCTGCACCCTCTACAGATTCCGCGGGGAAGGAAGGGGACCCTTCTCTTTCACTCCCGGCCAGTTTCTCCTCCTGACGGTCCCGGGTGTGGGAGAAGCCCCCTTTTCCATCTCCTCCGCCCCTTCCGAAGACGGGACCTTTGAGTTCTGTATCAAGCGCGTCGGGAGGGTGACGGACCACCTCCACAGGAGCGCCAGGGAAGGAGACGTCTTCGGAATCCGGGGTCCCTACGGGAGGGGTTTCCCCGTCGAAGAAATGAAGGGGAAGGACGTCCTCTTCATCGCGGGGGGAATCGGATACGCCCCTCTCCGGTCTGTCCTCCTCCACCTCCTGAAGGAGAGGGAGTCCGTCGGCCAGATTTCTTTCCTCTACGGAGTGAACACGCCGGTGGAGCTGATTTTCCGCGACGAAGTAAGGGAACAGGCGGAAGCGGGAACGGTTCATTACTGGATTTCCCTCATGGAAGGCGACCTGGACGACTTCCCCGCCCCCTGGTCCCGGGGACTGGTCACCGACTTCATCCCCCGCGTCCCGGCAGACCCGGAAAACGCCATCGCGCTCCTCGTCGGACCTCCCGTCATGTACCGGACGGCAGTGGAAAAACTCTTCGAAAAAGGCTTCCGGGAAGAAAACATCTTCCTCTCCCTGGAGAGGAGGATGGAGTGCGGCATCGGGAAGTGCGGGCACTGCGCCATCGGGTACAGGTACACCTGCGTGCACGGACCCGTCTTCCCCTATTTCGAAGCCATAACCCTGACCGAGGCGATTTGAGGAGGCACCATGTCGAAACCGAAAGTCGGATTCTTCGGCCTCACATCCTGCGCGGGAGACCAGCTCATGGTCCTCAACTGCGAGGACGAACTCCTGAAAATCGCCGGGGAGTTCGAAATCTGCGAGTTTACCATGGCCATTTCGGGGCACTACGACGGCAACCTCGACGTGGCCTTCGTCGAGGGAATCGTCGCCCATGAGAAGGACCTGAAAACGCTCGAAGACGTCAGGAAAAGGTCGAAAATTCTCGTCGCCTTCGGGACCTGCGCGGCATACGGCGGGCTTCCCTCCATGGAGGGAAAGTTCGATTTCAACGCCTCCCTGAAGAAGGTCTACGGAGAAGAAACGGACTTTCTCAAAAAGCTCGGGACCAGGCGGGCATCTCCCATCGACCGCTTCGTGAAAGTAGACTTCGTCCTTCCCGGTTGTCCCGTGGAGAGAGACGAATTCCTCATCACCCTGGCTTCGCTCCGGAAAGGGACCCTTCCGGAATTCTTCAGGCGGCCCCTCTGCTGCGAGTGTAAGGAAAAGGAAAACGTCTGCCTCATCACGGAGGAGGGAGAAGTTTGCTGCGGGCCCCTCACGAATTCCGGCTGCGGCGCCCGTTGCCCCTCCCTGGGCTCTCCCTGCGCGGGATGCAGGGGACCCCTGGAGGAGATACACTTCGACGCGAAGGCCAAGGTCTACGAAACGATGGGAATGCCTCTCGAAAAAGTCGTGGAAAAAATGAAGAATTTCTCCGCCCCGGCGTGGGTCGTCAGCGGAATGGAGGGGAAGTGACATGGGAAAGATGACGATCGGACACCTGGCACGCGTTGAGGGTCACGGCGGAATTACCGTCCACATCGACGGAGAAAAGGTCACGCGGGTTGACATGGACGTTTACGAGGGTTCACGCCTCTACGAGGCACTCCTCGTGGGAAAGCGGTACTCCGAAGTGGCTTCGATAACCTCCCGCGTCTGCGGAATCTGCTCTGCCGGACACGCCCTCTGTGCCACCTTCGCCGTGGAAGACGCCTTCGGTGTCCCCGTCCCTCCGACGGCAAAAATCCTGAGGGACCTCCTCATCCACGGAGAAAACATCGAGTCCCACGCCCTCCACTTCTTCTTCCTCGCACTGCCCGATTTCTTCGGGAAGAAGAGCGTTCTCCACCTCCAAGGAGACGCCCCCGAGCTGGTCTCAGCGGGGGTGAGCCTGAAAAAACTGGGGAACAGGATACAGGAAATCGTGGGGGGACGGCCCGTGCACCCCGTAAACCTCTGCCCGGGAGGGCTTGTCTCGCCCCCATCGCCCGGCGAACTGAGGGAATTGCTTTCGCAGATGGAAAATCACCTGGATAACGTTGACCTCATCACCTCCGAGGTGGAAAAAGTAAAGGTCCCCGAACTCCTTTCGCGGGAGGCCACCTTCGTCGCTCTCACTTCAGACGAGCCTGACTATCCCTTCACGGGAGAGAAGATTAAGACCTCCGCCGGCGAGGAGTATCCACTCGGCGAATTCCGGAGAATATGCCACGAGAGGGTTGTCAGGCACTCCACGGCGAAGCAGAGCCTTTACAGCGGGAAGCCTTTCATGGTGGGGGCGCTGGCGAGGATAGTGATTAACGGCGAGAAACTCGGCGGGAAAGCCCGGGAGGTGAGGGAGAGGCTCCTCCCTCCTGACCCGTCGCGAACTCCACTCCACAACAACAACGCTCAGTTTGTCGAACTGGTCCACTCTCTCGAGGAGTCTGCCCGCCTGATACGGGTTCTTCTCGACTCTGATACCAGTGAGGTGAGAAGCGGTGACGTCATACCGCGTGAAGGAAGCGGTATCGGGGCACTGGAAGTTCCCCGGGGGACCCTCTACCACTACTACGAATTCGACGGAGAGGGGAAGGTCCGGGACGCGGAAATCATCACCCCCACGGCTCAGAATCTTGCTAACATAGAATCCGACCTGACCATCTGTGCCGAAAACGCTCCGCTGGAAAACAGGCTCGAGGTGGTCAGGAGACTCGAGATGGTGGCGAGAGCCTACGACCCGTGCATCTCCTGTTCGGTCCACATAATAAGGAAAGAGGAGAGAGGGGAGCGCTCCGGATAACTCTCACGGGAATCGTCCAGGGGGTCGGGTTTCGCCCCTTCGTCTACCGGCTGGCAAAAGAAGAAGGGGTTTCCGGATACGTGAGCAACACGGCAGGCTCCCTCTTCGTCCACGCCGAAGGTCCGCGGGCAAACCTGGAGAACTTCCTCAGGAGAATCACCGGAGAGGCG
>RFHC01000080.1 GCA_003696505.1 Deltaproteobacteria bacterium | reverse complement strand
GGACGGGAGGGGAGGAGAGAGTACTCCTCGACAGCCCTTTCCAGCGCCCGGCGGTACTTCTCCGTGTCGAGGAGAAACCTCTCTTCCATTTCGACGACGAACCGCTCCGCCTCCTCCCTCATGACGAGCCGATTCCCCTGCGCGTGCATCATCTCCAACTGGAGGTCCCTGATGGAATGCTTCCCGTCGAAGAGGCGCAGGAGTGGAGCGTGCTCCCCCGGCAGGACGTAGGGCTCCGGGAGAAGACCCAGGGGGTCAGAGATGACGAAGACCTGACGCCCACCCAGGGTGGCGGGGAAGACATTGATGTCCTTCCTCAGGGGCGGAAGGGTCTCCCACTTCATCGCTCAGATGAGGGGCCGAACCTCGACGACCTCAAAGGTGGCCAGATATCTGAGTTTTTCTGCCGAATCTTCTCCGATGATTTTCGCCAGCTTCTCCTTCTTCATCTCCAGAAGGGGACCGGAATCGTCAATCTTTTTCAAGCGGAGAGTAAGCCTCGCACCTGAGTACCGGTTATCGGGGGAGATGTAGAGGTACGCGGCGTTGGGATTCTCCTTTACGTTGTCGAGAGTCCTCCCCTCGGTCATCCCGAAGACGACGAGATTCTCCCCCACCACCTCGGGAACGGCGTAAATCGCCGTGTTAACAACCCCATCTTTCCCTGCCGTTGCGATGACTCCCGTTCCGCCTTCCCGGAGTATCTCTCTCAGATTCATCGTCCTGTCCCCTCCGTCTTCCGCTTCACTCGCCCGAAATCTGAGCAGCCAGGTAGTTTTCCAGCCCAACCTGCTCTATCTGGTCAAGCTGCATCTCGAGCCAGTCGATGTGCCCCTCTTCGTCGAGGAGGATGGATTCGAGCAGGTCCTTCGTCCCGTTGTCACCTTCCTCGACGCAGACCTTGATGGCGTCGTTGTAAGCCTTTCTCGCACCCAGTTCCGCCTGGAGGTCGTTCTCCAGCTGCTTCTTCACGGAGTCCCCGATGTGCATTTCCTTCAGTTTGTTCATGACCGGCTTCCCGTCCAGGAAAATTATTCTCTCGATGAGCTTCTCCGCGTGCTTCATCTCCGTTATCGCCCGGGCCTTCACGACTCCGTAGAGCCTCCCGTACCCCCAGTTCGAACAGAGTTCGGCGTGGAGGAAGTACTGCGATATCGCCGTCAGTTCGTCCGAGAGTAGGTCGTTGAGGATTCCGATGATTTTTTCGTTTCCTTTCATTTTTCCCTCCTGATTTTTAGTGTTTGGGCATTTTTCCCTTCGCTTGAAGGACGGCTTCCCTTATCTTCCTCGCCGCTTTCGCGATGTCGGGGGAGGCGACGACGGCGGAGACGACGGCGACGCAGTCGGCACCGGCCCGAATAACCGAGGGTGCGTTCTCCGCCGTTATCCCACCGATTGCCACGATGGGAAGGTCCGTCCGTTTCCTCACCTCTTCGATGAAGGTGAGACCCACGGGCTCTCCCGCGTCCGGTTTCGTTCCCCGCGCTTCGAAAACGGGCCCCACGCCCAGGTAGTCGGCGCCCGCCGAAACCGCGGCTTCGAGTTCTTCCAGGTTCCCCACGGAACACCCGAGAAGGTAATCCCGGGGGAGGACTTCACGGGCAGCGAGGTAATCGAAGTCGTCCCATCCCACGTGTGCCCCCGCTGCCTTCACCGCCACGGCGATGTCGATCCGGTCGTTCACGATGGTTAACCTCCCTAATTTTTTAGAGAGGCTTACAATCGATAACGATTCCTTATAAATTTCCCCGGGTGACATTTCCTTGTCCCGAATCTGAAAAACCTCGGCTCCCCCCTCGAAGGCGAGCCGGGCCACCTCGAGGTGGCTCCTTCCCCCCGAAAGCCTCCTGTCGGAAACGACGTAGAGGTTCCACCGCCCCGGGTCGGGAGGCCCCTTCATCCCTCTCCCCTCTTCTCCTGAAGCGCTCTGCCGTACGCCTCCCAGAAGGGGTCCACCACGGGATGTTCGAGGGGCACCGTCTTCCCGCCGTCGGAGAGGAGAATCCCCTTTTCCCTCGGGACGACCTCTCCCACGACGGACGCGGGAATCCCCTTTTCCCCGAGGCGCTCGACGACTTCACGAGCCCGGTGCGGCCTCACCGTGATGATGAGAGTCCCCTCGCTGATGGCGGAGTAAGGGTCCACCTCGAAGAGGGAACAGATCTTCTCCACCTCGGGCTGGACGATGATCTCTCCCTTTTCCACGACCATCCCCACGCCCGAAGCCTGGGCCACCTCGAAGAGACCACCCCAGACGCCGCACTCTGTCGCGTCGTGCATGGATGTGACCCCGTCGTCCCTCACGCCGACCTGGACTGCCGTGAGCGCGTCCTCGACGACGGTCATCTGGTAGAAGAGGTCCTGGCACTTCCGGGCGAACTCCTCCCCGTATCTTTCCGATATCTTCTCGGGAAACGTGACGGCGAAAAGCCCCGACGCCTCCACAGCCGCCCCTTTCGTAACGATGACCTTGTCGCCGACACGCGCGTCCCGGGGGGTGACGTATCTCTCCTTCGGCCCGAGGCTGATGACAGTGGCTCCCCCCACCATGGGGTAGCCGCACCCGTGATACCTCCCCGTGTGACCGGCTATGATGGAAATTCCCAGTTTTTCGCACTCCTCGTGGATGGTCATCCACATCTCCTGAAACTGATCCTCCGTCATCTCCATGGGGAGGTTCAGGTCGATGGTCATGTAGGTGGGAGGAAGGCCGGAGGTGGCGGCATCGGAGGCGAGGATGTGGACGGCGAACCATGCGGAGCGGGCAAATCCGTACTCGGGAACGATGAAAACAGGGTCAGAGGTGAAGGCCATCACCTGCCCTCCCCCGATGTCGATAACCCCGACGTCGACGCCGTGAGTGGGAGGAACGAGGACCTCATCCCTCTTCCGACCCAGGTGGGGAAGAATCACTTTCGTGAAAAGGTCCCCGGAGATTTTCCCGATCTCTGGAAATTTTAGTTCCATTCCCCACCTCCTCATCAATTTCGGTGAACCTGCCGTGGACAGATGTTATAAGTATACTACCAGCGGAGGGAATTCCTGTGAAAAGGAAGCACTTCCACATTGGAGCCGCCGTTCTCTTCCTCGTCCTGGCCGTCACCTCCAAGGGCGTCACGGTAACCCTCGTCCTCTCCTTCGTGCTCGCTTACCTTCTCGAGCCCCTCGTCCGTCTCCTCGAGAGGAAGAAAGTCCCCCGAAGACTTTCGGCTTCACTCATCTACGGCATCGCCATCATTCTCGTCCTCTCCATCGGGGGAAAGGCCCTGACGAGCGTCGTCTCGCAGGCGCAGAACTTCGCCCGGGAAATCCCCTCCTACCTGGAAACGGCGAAGAACCTCGTTGCGGAAAAGGGAGAGACTTACCGCTGGGCCTACAACTTCATTCAGGACCTGGACCGGCACCTCGTCACCTTCCTCCAGAAAAACGTGAAAGCCATCTTAACGACGGCGGGCCAGGTCATATATCTCATCGTCATCACGGTCCTCTCCTTCTTCCTCCTGGTCAACAGGGAGAAGGTAAACGAAGCGCTCACCCTCTTCATCGGAGAGGAGTGGGTTCAGCAGAATGAGGGGCTCATCAGGGAAATGGACGGCGTCGTCCGCGGTTTTTTCACGGGGAGGCTGGGAGTGTGCGTCGCCGTCTTTCTCCTCACCCTGGTGGGGTGCACCTTCATCAAGATCAAGCACTCTCTCTTCATCGCCACATTCACGGGGCTCACCGCCTTCATCCCGTACTACGGAGCCCTGGGAGGGCTCGTCCCGGGTATACTCGCGGCCCTGGGGACCCCACCGGTTATTCGCTCTCTCGTCTCCGTAACGGTTCTCATCGTGGTCGTCAACTCCATCGAAAGCAACCTCCTCACCCCTTTCCTCACAGCCAGGCACGTGAAACTCCATCCCGGCGTCATCGTTGCCTCGGTCATGGTGGGGGGAGCTCTCTACGGATTCTGGGGTGTCGTCTTCTCCATCCCCATTGCGGGAGTCGTGAGGTGCCTCCTCTCCCGTGCCCTGAGGGATGGAGGGAATTGAGGAGCCATTTTTTTCTCAAGTTTGAAGAAATTCTTCCGAAAATATGAATAGACCTGGCGGCAGTTCGTATATAATAGTAGCAACCCTATTCCTCACATCTTTTCCCTCCATTCTGGCGTCTCCTCCGGGAGGCGCCTTTTTTTCAAGAGTGAGAGATTTTTTCCTTAATTTTTTCTAAAGATTTTTCCCCTCTCCTCCGATGAGAGAGATAGCCCCTCCTCCTCAACATACACGTTCTCAACCCCCACCTCAGCCGGCCCCGCCCCCCGGGGCCGGCTCCTTTTTTTCTCCTTGACACCCACCTCCCGGCAGAATAGATTTCTCCCAAAGCCAACCAGGGGGGATGTCATGAAGAGATTCTTTCGGGCTTTTGCCTTTCTCTCCGCGTTTTTCCTCGCAGCGGCGTTCGCAGTTCCCGCGGGGGCATACAACCAGCCGCCCCTCAACCTGGGGCTCACCAACGTTCTGGACCAGCCTCCGGGACCGGGGCTCTACTTCTTCGAGTACATCCAGACCTACGAGGCCACGACCTTCAAAGACCCAAATGGAAACCAGGATACACACTTCGCAGGCGAGAAAGTGGACCTGCTCCTCTCCTTCAATCAGCTCATCTGGGTCTCGGAAGCCCGCGTCCTGGGGGGAAACTTCGGCATCGACCTGATACAGCCCCTCGTCGTCATCAACACGAAGAACAAGGGGCTCACGGCGAACCCCTCCCACTTCGGTGACCCCATCGTGGGTCCCTTCATTCAGTGGTTCGGGCACAGGCTCTTCGGGATGCCCTACCTCCACCGCTTCGAGCTCGACGTGGTCCTCCCCCTCGGGTCTTACAACTCTGACTATCTTCTCAATCCCGGGTCGAACATTTACACGGTGGAGCCCTACTACGCCTTCACCCTCTTCTTCACGCCTCGCCTCTCTACCTCCTGGAGAATCCACTACACCTACAACGGGGAAAACGACGATACAGACCGGAAACCAGGGCAGGCCTTTCACTTCAACTACTCCCTGGAATACGAGGTGGTGAAGGATTTCCGGGTGGCGGTGGCCGGATACTACCTGAAGCAGCTGACCGAAGACGAGGTTTCCGGCGTGAAGCAGTCTGACACAAAGGAAGAGGTCTTCGCCATCGGACCGGCCTTTTTCTGGTCACCTCCCGGAAAATTGACCATCGGTCTGAAGACGGCCGTGGAGACGGGGGCGAAAAACAGGCCGGAAGGGACGCGGACGACGCTCCGGTTCATCTGGAAATTCTGATACGGGGTTTTCGGAGGCTCGGAGGCTCGGTGCCTCGGCGCCTCGGTTATTCGGATGCTCGGTGCGGAGAGCGGGAGCGGATAAACCGCTCCCCTACGGCTTTT
>RFHC01000013.1 GCA_003696505.1 Deltaproteobacteria bacterium | reverse complement strand
GACGAGGACGACCGTTAAGATTTTTATCATTCATGGAAGTTATTCAACTGAGCAGCTATTAACCAATTCGCTCGGCTTCACGGCCGTAAATCTCCACAAACTTCTCGTCGTCCTGGCCGGCCCCGGTTTCAACATCGTCTTCGCCGCTTTCGTCTTCTGGTTTCTCTTCATGGCAGGAATGCCTGTCCTCAAGCCCGTTGTGGGTGAAGTGCTGAAGGGGACCCCCGCTGAACGCGCCGGGATTCAGGAGGGAGATGAAATCGTTGCCATCGACGGGAGCCCCGTCTCCCGGTGGGAAGACGTGGCAAAGGTCATCAAGGAAAAGGGGGCCGGTGCGGAGCTCACGGTGAAAGTCAGGAGAGGAGGAGAGGTGGTCACCCTCTCCATAACCCCCGAACTGAGAAAGGTGAAGAACATCTTCGGGGAAGAGGTGAGCGAGCCGAAAATCGGAATCGTCGCTTCCGGGGATTTCGTTATCGTCCGTCACGGGCCTTTCGAGTCTCTCTACCTCGGCGCGAGGGAAACGGTGAAGCTCGTTTACCTGACGGTGATGACGGTGGTGAAGCTGGTCGAGCGGGTGGTTCCTTTCAAGTCGCTGGGCGGCCCGATTCTCATCGCTCAACTCGCAGGGGACCAGGCGAAGCAGGGGCCGATGCCCTTCTTCTACTTCCTCGCTCTCCTCTCGGTGAACCTGGGCATCCTCAACCTCCTGCCTATTCCCATCCTCGACGGTGGCCACATCGTCATCTATTCTATCGAGGCGGTGACGGGAAGACAGATGAGCCTCAGGGTGAGGGGAATCGTCCAGCAGATAGGGCTCGTCATCATCATCACCCTGGCAGTGCTCGTGTTTTACAACGACATCGCGAGAATTTTCACGAAATGACGCGGAGGCAGGGCCGACTCATCCTCGCCGTGGAATCGACCTGCCTGCCGGGGAGCCTTGCCCTCGGAGAAGGGGGCCACGTCCTCGCCGCGCGAAGGGTCCCCGAAGGGAAGCAGTACTCGGGAGAATTTCTCCCCCTCCTCGATGAAGCTCTCAGAGAGGCGGGGAGAGAGAGGGAGGACCTGGGAGGAGTCGTCGTGACCACCGGCCCGGGGTCCTTTACGGGGATTCGCGTGGGGCTCGCCTTCGCGAAGGGAATAGCGGCAGCCCTCAAAGTTCCCCTCTTTCCCATTCCCACGCTCGATGCCATGGCCCGGGCTGCCCTCCTGTCGGGGGTGGAGGGCGAGTTTCTCTGCCCTCTCCTTGACGCCCGGAAAGGGGAGGTCTACGCCGCTTTTTACCGCATTGCCGGAAGTTCGGTCGTGAGAGAAGGGGATTACATTTCAACGGCGCCGGAAAATCTGTTATATAAAATAGAAAATCGCAACGTCGCGTTTTTCGGCCCGGGTTTCAGGAGGTACGAGGAAGTTTTTTCTTCTGTGAGCAAAAGAGGGGGAAGGGGCACTGAAGGAGATGGGTTGCTCGACGCCGGGTGCCTCCTTGAAGTCTATTTCCGGACAGAGATTCCTCCGCAGAATCCCGTGGAGGTGACGGCTCTCTACGTGAGGCCGTCTGAGGCGGAACTCAAGAAAAAAGGAGGGAGAGAATGAGTCTTCGAGACGAGGAGATTATCGAGAAGCTCATGGAGGAGGACGAAGATTTCAAAAACCTGGTTCTGGAACACAGGGACCTTGACAGAAAGATTCAGGACCTCGACTCGAAACCCTATCTCATCCCTGCGGAGGAGGCGGAGAGGAAAAAGTTGAGCCGCCTGAAACTCGCGAAAAAAGACCAGATTCTCCAGAGGGTGGCGCAATACAGGAGAGAGGTTCTGGGAGAGTAACCCTTCCCGGCGGGACCTCAGGGGAAAACGGGAAGTCTGAAGATGTATAATTGAAATTTATTCACGTTGAGAGGTGGGGAAAATGCGAAGCAAGAAGGTGAAGGAGGGGCTCGAGAGGATGCCGACGAGGGCGCTTCTCTGCGCCACCGGAGTCCCTCGGAAGGAGATGGGGAAACCCTTCATTGGAATAGCCTCGTCGTTTACCGACCTCATCCCCGGGCACGTGGGGATGAGGATGCTCGAGAGGAGCATAGAAAACGGCGTCTGGGCGGGTGGAGGCGTCCCCTTCATCTTCGGTATCCCGGGAATCTGCGACGGAATAGCAATGGGGCACGCGGGGATGCACTACTCCCTCCCCTCGAGAGAGCTCATAGCCGACATGGTGGAGACGATTGCCGAGGCTCACGCTCTGGACGGCCTCGTTCTCCTGACCAACTGTGACAAGATAACGCCGGGAATGCTCATGGCAGCTGCTCGCCTCAACATCCCTTCCATCGTCGTGACGGCGGGTCCGATGCTGACGGGGAGGCTTGGTGAGAGGCGCCTCTCCCTCGTCACGGACACCTTCGAGGCGATAGGGAGGTTTAAAGCGGGGGAGTTGACCGAGGAAGAACTCGACTTCCTCGAGGGTGAAGCGTGTCCCGGCGAGGGGTCCTGCCAGGGCCTCTACACGGCGAACACGATGGCCTGCCTCACCGAGGCGATGGGAATGTCCCTTCCCGGCTCGGGAACGGCACTTGCGGGTATGTCGAAGAAGAGACAGATTGCTTTTGAGTCGGGGAAGAGGATTGTGGAACTGGTAAAAGACGACGTGAAGCCCCGCGACATCATGACGAGGAAGGCTTTCGAGAACGCAATTCGCGTGGACATGGCTCTCGGAGGTTCCACGAACTCCGTCCTCCACCTTCTTGCAATCGCCTACGAGGCGAAGGTGGACCTTCCTCTGAACCGGTTCGACGAGATATCTCGGGAAACTCCACAGCTGGCGAGCGTGAGTCCTGCAGGTGTCTACTACATGGAGGACGTGGAATACGCTGGAGGTATTCCCGCGGTCCTTTCCCGGCTCCTCCCGATGCTCGAGTCAAACCCGACGGTTGCTGGAATCGACGTGAGGGAAGTTGCAGAGAGGGCAAAAGTTTATTCCGACGAGGTGATTCGCCCCCTGGATAACCCGATAAGGAAGGAGGGGGGAATCGCGGTCCTCTGGGGGAACCTGGCTCCGGACGGAGCAGTCATCAAGCAATCTGGCGTTTCCGAGAAGATGTTCACCTTCACGGGAAAAGCGGTCTGTTTCGACTCGGAAGACGAAGCGATAAAGACGATTCTCGACGGGAAGATTTCTCCCGGTTCTTTCATCGTAATCCGTTATGAAGGTCCGAAGGGGGGACCGGGGATGAGGGAGATGCTCGGCCCCACGTCCGCTCTCATGGGAATGGGACTCGGCGACAAAGTTGCCCTCCTGACTGACGGCCGCTTTTCCGGAGGGACTCACGGTCCGTGTATCGGCCACGTCTCTCCCGAAGCGATGGAGGGAGGTCCCATCGCCGTGGTAAGGGATGGAGACGAGATTCGACTCGACATCCCCTCGCGGAAGCTGGAACTCCTCGTTTCCGACGAGGAACTGCGGAAGAGGTTCGAGTCGTTCTCACCTCCGGAACCGAAGATAAAGAAAGGGTATCTGGCAAGGTACGCCAGAATGGTCCGGTCGGCAAACACGGGGGCAATCTGCGTCTCCGATTGAAGAATTAAACGGAGGTGATGCTGTCTTGAAGATGACTGGAGCAGAGATTTTCGTCAGGTCTCTCATAGACCTGGGCGTGGACACGATATTCGGGTATCCCGGAGGAGCGGTCATCAACATTTACGACCAGCTCTTCAACAACACGTCGATACGCCACTACCTGGTCCGCCACGAGCAGGCGGCCGTCCACGCGGCAGACGGTTACGCCCGCACGTCGGGGAAGACGGGCGTGGTCCTGGTCACGTCGGGTCCCGGAGCGACGAACACGGTAACGGGAATCGCCACGGCTTACATGGACTCCATTCCAGTTGTCGTCTTCACGGGGCAGGTGCCGACCCTGATGATCGGGAACGACGCTTTTCAGGAAGCCGACATCGTCGGGATAACGAGGCCCTGCACGAAGCACAACTACCTGGTCAAGGACGTCAGGGACCTGGCGAGGATAATTAGGGAAGCATTCCACATCGCCAGCACGGGGAGGCCCGGTCCCGTCCTCGTGGACCTTCCCAAGGACGTCATCACAGCCCAGGGGGTTTACAACCCTCCAAAGCAGCTCTCTCTGAGGGGGTACAAACCGACATACAAGGGGCACATGGGGCAGGTGAAGAAAGCGGTTGAGCTCATATACAGGTCGCGCCGCCCCGTCATCTACGCCGGCGGCGGGGTCATTCTCGGGGATGGAGCGAAATACCTGACCGAATTTGCAGACCTCCTGAACATCCCCGTGACCCTGACTCTCATGGGCCTCGGAGGGTATCCGGCGTCGGGGCGGAACTTCGTCGGGATGCTCGGGATGCACGGGACCTACGCGGCGAACATGGCCATATCAAACTCCGACCTGATCATCGCCATAGGCGCGCGCTTCGACGACCGGGTGACGGGGAAGGTGGACGAGTTCGCCCCGGAGGCGAAAATCATTCACGTGGATATCGACCCCACGTCGATAAAGAAGAACGTGAAGGTGGACATTCCCATCGTGGGCGACGTGAAGGACGTCCTGAAGAAACTGATAAAGACGGTGAAGGATTCCGGGGAGGCGGAAAAGTACTCGAGGAAAATCGCTCCCTGGAGGGCGCAGATTGAAAAGTGGGATAAGGACCATCCCCTCAAATACAAGAACAGCAAGACGAAGATAAAACCTCAGTTCGTCGTGGAGAAGATATATGAGGTAACCGGCGGAGACGCCATCATCACGACGGAAGTGGGTCAGAATCAGATGTGGGCCGCCCAGTTCTTCAAGTTCGACAAACCGAGGCGTTTCGTGACCTCCGGGGGGCTCGGCACGATGGGTTACGGCTTCCCGGCTGCGCTGGGCGCCCAGATTGCGAATCCCGGCGCGCTCGTCATCGACATCGCCGGTGACGGCTCCATCCAGATGAACATCCAGGAGCTTGCGACGGCTGTTCAGTACAAACTCCCCGTAAAGGTCGCCATTCTCAACAACGGGAGTCTCGGGATGGTGAGGCAGTGGCAGGACCTCTTCTTCGAAGGGAAGTATTCCCAGACCTGCCTCCCCTCGTACCCGGACTTCGTCGCTCTGGCGAAGTCGTACGGCGCCCTCGGGCTTCGGGCGACGAAGCCCTCCCAGGTTGAGGAGGTCATCAGGAAAGCCATCGAGCATCCCGGGCTGGTCCTCATGGACTTCGCCATCGATCCCTTCGAGATGGTCTATCCCATGGTCCCGGCGGGGGCGCCGCTGACGAAGATGCTCCTCGTATGAGCGTTATGAGAAAGAGAGGAGGGATGTGATGCGACACACCATATCGGTGCTCGTGGAGAACGAGTTTGGAGTGCTCTCCCGGGTGGCTGGGCTTTTCAGCGGACGGGGGTTCAACATCGAGAGCCTCTGCGTGGCTGAAACTCTTGACCCCACTGTATCCCGGATGACCATCGTGACGAGCGGAAACGAGCAGATTATGGAGCAGATTCTGAAACAGCTGAACAAGCTCGTCTGCGTCATCAAAGTGGTCGACATGACGAGAAGCGACTACGTGGAGCGGGAACTCGTTCTCATAAAGGTAACGGCGGACGAGAAGACGAAACCGGAAATACTGAGGCTCGTCGATATCTTCCGCGGCAAAATCGTTGACGTGAGCGCCGAGTCTTACACGATAGAGGTGACGGGCGACGAGGGCAAGATTAACGCCATCATCGAGCTGATGAGGCCGCTCGGCATTCGCGAAATCGCTCGCACGGGGAAAATTGCGATGACGAGGGGGCCGAGAACCCTCAAAGAAGCCAAGAAAATCAAGCAGGGGGTTGAAAATGGAGATTTACTACGACAGGGACTCTAATCCCGAAGTTCTCAAGGGCAAGACCATCGCCGTCATCGGATACGGGAGTCAGGGGCACGCCCACGCAAACAACCTGAGGGACAGCGGCTACGACGTCATCATCGGTCTCCGCAAAGGCGGCTCTTCCTGGAAAAAAGCGGAAGACGCCGGATTCACTGTCCTCCCTACGGGGGAAGCCGTCGCCAGGGCAGACGTGGTCATGGTCCTCGTCCCGGACGAAATCATGGGCGACCTTTACAGGGAGGAGATTGCTCCCTCACTAAAGAGCGGGTCTTACCTCGCTTTCGCCCACGGTTTCAACATTCACTTCGGACAGATTGTGCCTCCATCAGACGTGAACGTTTTCATGGTTGCGCCCAAAGGGCCGGGGCATCTCGTTCGTCACCAGTACAAGATTGGCGCGGGAGTCCCTTCCCTCATGGCGATTCACCAGGACCCGTCGGGGGACACGAAAGACGTCGCTCTCGCCTACGCCTGCGGGATTGGAGCGGGCAAGGCGGGAATCATAGAGACCACCTTCCGCGAGGAGACGGAGACAGACCTCTTCGGGGAGCAGGTCGTCCTCTGTGGCGGCGTCACGGCCCTCATCCAGACAGCCTTCGAAGTCCTCGTTGAGGCCGGTTACTCCCCCGAGATGGCCTACTTCGAGTGTCTCCACGAGCTCAAACTCATCGTCGACCTCATCTACGAGGGGGGCATTTCCAACATGCGCTACTCGGTGAGCAACACGGCCCAGTATGGCGACCTGACGAGAGGTCCGCGCGTCATTAACGGCGCGGTCAAGGAAGAAATGAAGCGGATTCTCGAAGAGGTCCAGAGCGGTCAGTTTGCGAGAGAGTGGATTCTCGAGAACAGGGCCGGACGCCCCGTCTTCAACGCCCTGACGAAGAGGGGAGAGGAGCACCTCATCGAGGAGGTGGGGAAGAAACTCCGCGCGATGATGCCCTGGCTTCAGAAAGAAAAGCTCGTGGACAGGGAAAAGAACTGACCGGGTGAGGAGATGGCAAAGGAAGGAATCCCTTTTCTCCTCATTGCCCTTCTCCTCGCGCTGGCAGCGAGGTTTCTCTTGCCGGGGAAATTCGTTTTCCCGGCTTTTTTTCTCCTCTTCGCTGCCTTCGTCGCCTTTTTCTTCCGGGACCCGGAGAGGAAACCGCCGGAGGGGGCAGGACTCGTCGTTTCCCCTGCTGACGGGCTCGTCGTTTACGCCGGTCCTACGGATGGCGGGCACTTCTTCTCCGGCCCCGCGGAGAAGGTGAGCATCTTCATGTCCCTCTTCGACGTGCACGTAAACAGGGCTCCCCTCTCAGGCGTGGTGGAGAAAATCGTGTACAACAAAGGGAAGTTTTTCCGGGCAGACGTGGACAAGGCGTCACTCGAGAACGAGCAGAACTGGGTTATAATGAGGGACGGAGAGAGGAAGTTTGCCTTCGTCCAGATTGCGGGCCTCGTGGCCCGCAGAATTGTATGTAAGGTAAGAGAGGGCGACAGGCTTGAAAAGGGACAGAGGGTGGGACTCATCATGTTCGGGTCCCGCGTCGACGTTTACCTTCCTCCCGGCACGTCCCTGAGGGTGAGAAAGGGCGACAGGGTTCGCGCAGGGGAGTCGGTCATCGGAGAGCTCTGACAGATGAAAAAGAACAGAAGGAGACAGAGGAGAAAGAGAGGGAGAGGGATATACATCCTCCCCAATCTCATCACGACGGCGAGCCTCTTTGCCGGATTCTACTCCCTCATAGCGACTTTTACGGGGCGGTTCATCGTGGCCGCCTACGCAATTCTCGTGGCTGTGGTGTGCGACGGCCTCGACGGGAGGGTCGCAAGAGCGACGGGGACGACGTCCTCCTTCGGGGTGGAGTACGACTCTCTCGTCGACCTCGTCTCTTTCGGTGTGGCTCCCGGCTTTCTCATCTACGCCTGGGCGCTCTCACCTTACGGGAGAGTCGGGTTTCTCGCGGCATTTCTCTACGTCGTCTGCGGTGCGCTCCGGCTCGCCCGCTTCAATGTCCAGGTGGGGTCAGTGGAAAAGGGGAGATTCAACGGCCTTCCCATCCCGGCCGCGGCGACTCTCGTCGCTTCAACGGTGCTTTTCCTCACCTACACCGGGTACACGGGAAAGGTCCGTAATCTCGCCGTGGTGGCGTCTATTTACGTGGTCGCCTTCCTCATGGTTTCCAACGTGAAGTACAACAGTTTCAAGGAACTCGAACCTTTCCGGCGGAGGCCCTTTCACACCCTCGTCGCCATCGTCCTCCTCGTCATCCTTCTTCTCGCGCAGCCTGAGGTGATGATTTTTGCCTTTACCGTCCTCTACATCCTCTCCGGACCTGCCGAGCTGGCGTGGAGGAGGTTGTCGGAAGGAAAGCGGGAACAGGGGGAAAGAGAAAAAGAGATAGAGGGAGAGAGAGAAAAATGGGAAT
>RFHC01000079.1 GCA_003696505.1 Deltaproteobacteria bacterium | reverse complement strand
GGGTAGGATCTGAGCGGAGTCGAAGGGTATCCCTGCCCGTTTTCTGGAATTTCGGATTTCGGAAGGCGGAATGCGGAATCTGTGATCGAACCGATGAGCATCAGAGCATCCGAACCCCCGAACATCCGGAAATCCAGTAGGGGAGCGGTGGAACCTGAGCTAAGTCGAAGGTTATCCGCTCCCTTCCCGCGGGACAGAGGTAACCAGAGAAACGAATCAACTGCGGGCCGTTGAATCGACAAAAAACCGGGCGAGTGTCGCATTCGTCGGTCTCAAAGGACCTTCTCTCGCGAGCCTCAAAGGGCTCAGGTTTTCATCCAACTCCTCGCCCGGGGATAAGCCCCATTTTAACCCAAGGCAATCTGAAGTGCGGGGTGCGGTGTCATGTGCACTTGACTTCCTCTCCCTCAATTCCGCACTCCGCAATCCCCACTCCGCACTATTAGTTTATAAACCTCTCTCTACAAATATCGCTTCCGCGTCGACGCACCCGGAAACCGGGTTGTCACGCCCGAAGACGATGGCATTGTCTCCGGGAAGAAGGTCGTCAACACCGGCGTCCACGTGCACCTCGTAGGCTCCGCCTCCGGCCGATACGGCGAGGATAATTCTCGTTTCCCCGTCAACGGCAACGCATGTGGAGGTTCCGTTTTCATTGAGGGTGAAAGAGTTTTCCTCCGGGTCAACGGATTCAATCGTGCCCACGTGTTTGAACGCGTACGGCGGCGATAGAAGCACGATGAACTCTCCGTTCATCGTGAGAAGGTCCGCGTGGAAGACGCCGGAGACGGAGGCGTAGGTCAGGGGGACGAGGGCGCTTTCGTCCAGAAGATTCCCGAATCGGTCGGTCAGTTTCGTTGCTTCCGGGAAGGTCTGAACGACGATGTCAAGGGGGTATATCCCCTGTCCGTCAGGGTGAATTTCAAACTTGAGAGCATCGTTTTCATCAAGGGGCGAACGGACGATTCCCCTCAGGGTGAGGAGGTGTCCTTCCCCCACGGTGAGGGCTTCGACCCTCCCCCTGTAAGGGGTTTCAGGTGATTCGACGTCTTCGATGACGAAGAGGCTTTCCGGAATCGCGAAGACGGTGACGAACTCTCCCACTCCGATGTCATCGTATTTCTCCGGTTCTCCCGAGAGGGAGAAGAAGGAAGTTCCATTGACGAGGACCTGTACGCAGGCTTCCCCCCACGAGTCGAAGGGGCCGGCCTCAAAGTCCATCGGCAGGATGACTCCGTCGGGAGGTCTCCTGCAGAGGAGGAAAGAATCTTCCGAGATATCCGTGACGAAACCCTCCAGGCGGAGGAGTTTCCCTCTCTTCACGGGACGGGCGCCGCTTAAGATGTCGACGAAAATGACGGGCCGGAAGACGAACTTCTCGCTTCCCGTCTCGATGAGGTGAATCGACTTCTCACAGTCGATGTCCACCTGTATGACGAGCGTTTCTCCGGGAATGACCGAGAACGACGTCCGGGGATTCAGGTCCAGTTTTCCGTTACCCGGGATATGGGGGTGATATTCCATCCCTCCAGAGAGGACGGTCAGGTCGGAGATGGTGAGGCGAATTTTCTCGTATGGTCCCTCCGGGACGTTCGTTGCAAGGGTGAAGAGCACGCTCTGCCCTGCCAGGTCGAGCAGGTCCACCTCCTTCCCTGCCGGGTCGGAGAAAATGGTGGTCCTCACGGTGTCACCGATGAGCTCAACTTTCGTGACCGTGACTGTGACGGATTCGTAAGGGGCTGGGCCGTCCGTCAGGAGGAGCGCCACGGACCCTCCGCCCGTGTTTGAACTGCTCCCGCTTCCTGAACATCCGGCCAAGAGGATGATTCCCGTGAACACGATGAGGAGGAAGAAAACCGCGGCGAGTGGGAAGCGCCAATCCCGTTTCCTTTTTCTCATCTTCATCCTCTCTTTCTTTCACGGTAAATAAAAAATGGAAAAGATTTAATTATTGCAAATTTTACCTCATCCCGATTTTTCCTGCAACCCCGATTGTCCTGCAAGCATCATAGAAGGGCAAAACAAAGAAAGAGGAGGGAAGAAATGAGCGAACACGTTCCGGTTTCTGTCGGACAGGAAGTGCCTGACTTTACCATCGAGATTTACGACCCCGTGAAAGGCGATTTCGGGGAAATCAGCCTTTCTACCCTGAAGTCCCAGAAAAAGTGGACCATCCTCTTTTTCTACCCGGCCGACTTCACTTTCGTCTGCCCGACGGAACTGGCGGACCTGGCGGAAAAGTACGACGAAATCAAAGAGAACAACGGAGAGGTCATCAGCGTGAGCACAGACACCAAGTTCGTCCACCTGGCCTGGCACAGGGACGAGAAACTCCTGGAGAACGTGAAGTTCCCCATGGGTGCTGACCCGACGGGAAAGATTTCCCGGCTTTTCGGCGTCTACGACGAGGAATCGGGTCTGGCCCTTCGCGGGACCTTCATCATCAGCCCCGAGGGGAAACTCGTCTCCTCCGAGGTGAACTTCTACAACGTGGGCAGGAACGCCGACGAACTTCTCAGGAAGTTCCACTGCAACACCTACCTGTCGGCGCACACCGATGAGGCCTGCCCCGCCAAGTGGACAAAAGGGCAGAAGACGCTGAAGCCTTCCGCAAAACTCGTCGGGAGAGTTTACGAAGAGCTGTCCTGACAATAGTCCCCCATCCCCCCCTTCTGGTGTAATACCAGAGCAAACCCCGGGCCCCTCTGGCCCGGGGTTT
>RFHC01000003.1 GCA_003696505.1 Deltaproteobacteria bacterium | reverse complement strand
TTTCTGTCCCGTCAACGACGACTCGCTGCCCGGGGACGACTCCAGAGAGAATTTCGACGCGCCCGTTTGCCCTCTCGCCCGTGCGGACCATGACGAAGCGGGCCACGTTTTCCTCGTTCAGGACGAACACCCCCTCGTATCCTCCCACTCTCAGGAGAGCCTTCTCCGGCAGGAAGACGCTCTCTCTCGTTCCCACGCGGATTCTTGCCCGACCGAACATCCCGCTCTCCACCTTCGCCGACGGGGGGAGGGAAATCTTCACCGTGAAAGAGCGGCTCATCGGGTCGAGGGAGGGGACGACGCGCACCACCTTCCCCCTGCCGCCGAAAAAGCCCGCAGAGGGGACCTCCACTGACACCACCTGCCCCACCTTCACCTGCGAGTAGTGGGTCTCCGGCACTTCCACATCCAGGCGGTACGTCCCCGACCGGTCAATCCTGAAGAGAGGGACGGCAGGGGAAACGAGAACCCCCGGGTCGACGAACTTTTTCGCCACGACCCCATCGAAGGGGGCCACCACCTTCGTGTACTCGAGGTAAACCTTCGCCCTTTCCAGCGCGGCTTCAGCCTGGACGAGCTTTGCCCTCACCTGCTCCCTCTTCGACAGCGCCCTCTCGTAATCCTTCACTGCCACCTCGTAGCGGGTCTTCACCTCGTCAAACTCCTGCTGGGAGACGATTTTCTCCTCGTAGAGTTTTTTAAACCTCTCGAAGGTTTTCTCCGCCAGCTCTTTCCCGCTCCTCGCCTGCTCTACGGCCGCCTCGACTTCCTGGAGAGCGCTCTTCGCCTCGGACACCATTCCCTCTGCCGCCTTGACCCGGGCCTGAACCTCACTGTCATCCACGAGGGCCAGGATCTGCCCTTTTTTCACGGCGTCTCCCTCGCGCACCTTCACCTCCAGGAGCCTCCCCATAATCTGGGGGGAAACCGTTGCGGTTTCGCGGGCAGCCACGGTCCCCGTGGCCACGTAATAGAGAGGAGACTTTTCAGCCTTCGCCACGACAACCCCGACGGGACCGACTTTCTTTCTCTTAACTTCGACGGTCCCTGGCTTTATCTTCTCCGAGCAGCCTCCGAGAAGAACGAGAGCGATAATCGCCGCGGCGACAGCACCTCCGAGCCTCTTTATCTTTTTGAAATTATTCATCATTCCTCAACCTCCCCGGGAATGGTGACGTCCAGTTTCTCCAGCAAAAGACCGCTGGCCGCGTAGAGGTCGGCCAGCGCGAGGTAATAGTCGTTCCTGGCCTTCACCTCGTCTGCCCGCGCAGCATCGAGGGCAGACTGCGCATCCAGGAGCTCCACCATCCGGGCGAGGGAATTCTCGTACCTCCCCCGAATGAGCCGGACTCCTTCCTCAGCGCTTTTCAGCGCGTTTTTCGCGATCTCCCACCGGGCCTTCGCCGACTCCAGTTCGAGGTATGCCCTCTTCACCTCGAAGCGGACGGTGTTCTCCATGCTTGCGAGAAAATCCCGGACCTGTTCAGCCCGCTTCTTCGCTTTCCTCACGCGCCTCTCCCTCCCGAGTCCGTCGAAGAGGTCCCACGAAAGGGCAACTCCAACGCGGTATGCGTCAGCATCGTCGTCGAAAGGAGAAGAGGACCCGTTTACCTCCACCTGGCCAAAGGCGGCAACGGAGGGGAGGTAATCGGCCTGCTCGTACCGGACTCCTCTTTTCGCCATCTCCACCCTCTTTCGGAGAGCGACCAGGTCCCTCCTCCTCTTCAACGCCTCACCGACGTAGTAGTCGAGGGGTTTCACCTCATCGTCGAGGGAAAATCCCCCCTCGACGGAAACGTCCTCATCGCTCCCCATGGCGACTTTCAGCGCCTCCTTTGCCACGGCCAGACCGTTTGAGGCCCTCACCTTCCCTTCCTCTGCGCGGGAGAGGAAGACGGATGCCCTCAGGACGTCAGACTGAAGACCCGTCCCCACTTCCACCATCTTTTCCGCTATCTTCAGGTGCTCCCGGGCATCGGCGAGAGCGCTTTCCGCAGCCGTCAGGTACCCCTTCGCCGTCAGAACTCCAACGAAAGCCTTCACCACGCCGCGGGCGAGTTTCTCCGCCTCACGGAGAAACGTCTCCCTCTCGGCTTCGAAATCCTTTTTCGCCACGCCCCTCCCTGCGAGGACCTTCGGAACGAAAAGGGGAACCTGGACCTCCAGGGTGGACACGTAGGTATCGTAAGAAGGTGGGTTGTTGAACGAATCGGGTATCCCCGCGAAATCGGCTGCCGCGAGCTCCTGCCTGTTCAGCTTCAGGCCGAAGACGTCGGCGGGAGAGTCGGTTTTCACGTACCGGGAGGAGAGTGTCACCCTGGGGAGGTGGTAGGAAGTGGCGATTCCCACCTCTTCCTCCTTCACCTCCACCCCTTTCTTCACCCCTCTCAGCGCCGGGTTGTGAGCGATTCCGAACTCGACGGCCTCTTTCAGGGTGAAGGCGCCCCCCCTCTCACCGCCGGAGAAGAGGAATCCCAGGACGGCGAGCGTGACGACCAGATATGAGGTAATGCGTTTCATCGACAGTGCCTCCTTCCGTGTCTTCCCCCGGAATGACAAGAAGCGTGCCAGGAATCCTCCCGGGAGAGGTCCCGGGGGAAACCATTGAAAAACAATCAGTTTCCCCGACAGCCTCCGGAGCCTCGTGCCATCCGGCAACACCACCCGCAACACAAGTCCTCCCGCTTCGCAACGCTATCTGTTGCAGGATGGTGCAACGGGGCTATATCTTCTGCGTCGACCTCAACAGGAAGAGGAGAAGACCTCCCACCAGAGAGAGAAAAAGATTCACCGCCAGGACGGAAATGCCGAAGGCCACTCCCACCGGCGTGGGGATTCCGAGGAGAGAGAGGAAAAAGGCGTACCCTCCCTCCCTCACGCCGAGCCCCCCGGGAGAAACGGGAATCATGCTCACCAGGGAGGTAGCCGTAACCACCACGGCCAGCGAGGAGATGTCCATATCACCCCACACCCTTAAAATGACCACATAATGAAGGGCAATGTAAAGGAGGTAAAAAACCAGAGATGACCCGAGGGCTTTCCCCGCCACGTCGCCCCGGGTGAAGAGTCGTCCCACGGCATCGAAGACCTCGAGCTTTTCTCCCAGAAACCGGCGTTTCAGCGGCATCCCCAGGCGGGTATAGATGACGGGGATTGCCAGGGAAAGGGGGAAGGCCGAGAGGAAAAAGAGTCTCACCCCGTCGGGAAGAAAGTCCCCGTTGAAGAGGGAGCAGGCTGAGAGGATGAAGGAGAGAACGACGAAACCGGCATACCTTTCGCCGACGACGGATGCGAAACCCATCTGCCACCTCTCCCTCCCGGCAAGGAGATAAGCCCTTCCCAGGTCTCCCCCCACGGCCGTTGGAAGGAAGAGGTTGAGGAACATTCCAGAAAGGTAGAGCACGACGTGCACGGCAAAGGGCCTTTCCACCCCCAGGGCCCGAGACGTGACCATCCACCGGTAAGAGCAGACCGTCTGACCCGATAGATAGAGGAGAGCTGCCAGGGAAAACGCCCCGGGACCCACTTTCTTCATCCCCTCCAGGACACGTCCCGGACCGGACAGAGCCACAAGGACGGAGAGGATAACGAGCCCGGCAGCGAGTTTAAGAACCTTCTTCATCTTTCCCCTGAGGTTCGATAACCTCACGGACGGAGTAGGTCGTTCCCGCCCTCGATTCAACGTGGAGTTTGTAGAGGAGCCCGGCCAGGAGCCCGACGCTGAACAGCTGCATTCCCCCGAGAACGAAGAGAACACCGAAAATGAGGAGAGGGCGGCCCCCGATAGATTGCCCCAGGAAGAGCTTCAGGAAGGACAGGTAGAGGATGATGAGCCCACCAACGGCGGCGAGCAGGAATCCGCTCCCCCCGAAGAAGTAGAAGGGTTTTCGGGAGAATCTCATGGTAAAGGTGATGTAGAGGAGGTCCATGAGGACAGGGAAGGTGCGGGTGATGTTGTACTTGCTCTTCCCGAACTTCCGGGGATGATGCTTCACCACCATCTCCGTGACCCGGGCGCCGAAATCCACGGCAAGAGCCGGGATGAACCTGTGAAGCCCTCCGTAGAGGGGAAGGTGCTCCACCACCTCCCGTTTGAAGACTTTCAGTGTGCACCCGTAATCGTGGACGGTCACCTTTGTCAGTCTCCGGATGAGCCAGTTTGCGATGAGGGAAGGGACTTTTCTCGAAAGCGTTCTGTCTTTCCTCTCTTTCCTCCACCCACAGACGACGTCGAACCCCTCTTCCAGCTTCTCCACCATCGCCGGGATATCCTCCGGGTCGTTCTGAAGGTCCGCGTCGAGGGAAATAACCACTCTCCCCCGGGAGTGGTCGAAGCCCGCCGAGAGCGCAGCCGCCTGGCCGAAATTCTTCCGCAGGCGGATGAGGCGGATGACAGGGTAGGTTTTCTGCAGGTCCCTTATGACGGAAACGCTCCCGTCCGTCGACCCGTCGTCGACGTAGACGATTTCGTAGCTCCCCCCCAGTCTCTCCATGACCCTGACGATCGCCTCCGTCAGAGGTCGCAGGTTCTCCTCCTCGTTGTAGACGGGGACGACCACCGAATAGTCGAGATTCTTTCCCATCACCCTATCCCTCCCCTGACCGGACGGCGTAGAGAGAGTAGAGCTCTCCCCGATAGAGAACCGTCACGGTGCCGAGTTTGTCAACGGGAAGGCCGGCTGGCTCTTTCCCCCTGAAAATGAGGTAAAGGTCTCCCCTCTTCCAGAGAGCCACCACCTCCTCAAACGTTTCCGCCTTCAGAACCTTCTTCCCGGAGTGGAGGACCACCGAGGGTTTGAACTTCCGGTAGAAAATAATCGTGTCTCCCTCCTTCGCCCTTCCCTTAAGGATTTCTCCGATTTCCCTCAGGTCTCCCTGCCTCCGCGCGTAGACTGTCGGGAGGACTCCGAAGAAGACCGTCCAGAGAAAAAAGAGCTGGGTCAGGAGCATGACGGAGAAGATTTTGACTCTCACCCTCTTCAGGCTCCTCCGGAAGATGGTGAAGAGCGCGGTCAGGGTCGCGGAAAAGAGGAAGAGAATCGTCGGCATGACCAGGACGGTTCCGAGATGAAGTTTCTTTATTTCGGGAAAATACTCCGCCGGGAAGAGGAGGACGAGTCCGAGGATGAGGGCAAAGAACGCGAAGACGTATGCCCCCACGTAAAATCCGAAGGAGGGGTACCTCACCTCAAGGATGACCCTCTCCAGGTAAAGGGCGACGATAACAGACAGCGCGGGGAAAATAGAGAGGATGTAGGTCGGGAGTTTCGTGGCCGACAGGGAGAAAAAGAGAAAAATGAAGAGGGCGTAAACGAGGAGGAACATGTCGAGGGAAACGTTCTCCTCAAAGGTTTTCAGGGAAAAACCCCTCTCTCTGAGGATTCGGAATACCGCCTGGGGGAGGAAGAAAGACCAGGGAAACATTCCGATGATGACGATGGGGACGTAGTAGAAGACGGGTCCCCTGTGACCCGACGTAACCCTCAGGAATCGAAGGACGTTTTCCCTCAAAAAGAAATTGACGAAAAAATCCGGCCCCTTCACATACGCGACGGCAACATACCAGGGGGCGGCGATTGCAGTGAAGATGAGGATTCCCGCGGGAGAGAGAAGAGCCCTCGCCGTTTCCCTCAACCTTCCGTTTATGAATCCGAAGATGAAGGCAGACCCGAGCGGGAGAACGACACCTGCAGGTCCCTTCGTGAGGAAACCGAGCCCCATGAAAACGTAGGAAAGGATGATGTACTTTTTCTCCACCTTCCTCGAATCGAATATCCCCAGGTAGAGGAGGAGAGCGGAGACGAAGATGCAGACGGAAAAAACCATGTCCGTCATGACCACCCGTCCCAGGTATGCAAAGAGAGGAGATGTGGCGAGGATGCACCCGGCCAGGAATCCTCCTTCCACCCGGGACTCCCTGTAGACGACGTGTCCCACCCAGAGGCAGAGAGAAAAAGCGAAGAGCCCGGATACGGCTCGAAAGGCAAAGGGTGTTGGCCCGAAAGTCTTCACGGAAGCGGCGAGGAGCCAGTAGAAGAGGATGGGCTTGTTCAACCGGGGAAGGCCGTTAAAAGTCGGGATGATGTAATTTCCTGACCGGAGCATCTCCATGACGGAAGCAGCATACCGGGTCTCGTCCACGTCGAAGAGGCCGTAAGCTCCCAGCCCCAGGAGAAAGACGGTCATTCCGATGACGAAGAGAGCGAAGATGGCGGAGAACTTTTCTATCCGCCCCTTCGCCTCGTATCCTTCTGCGTCGAGACCCGGAGAATACATCTTCCCCTCACGGAGAAATAACTGCGAGCACGTAATGGTCCAGGTCGATGACCTTCCTGGCCACCCTGAGTATGTCCTCTCTCGTCACAGCCCGGATGCGCTCGGGAAACCGGGTTACCTCCTCCATCCCGGTCCCGTAAAGTTCGTTGAAGGTAATCGTCTCCGCCCACGACAGGTTGGACTGGAGGCCGATTTCGTAGTTCCCCACGACGAAATTTTTCGCCCTCTCAAGTTCCTCTTCCGTAAGCCCTTCCTTGAGGAAAGAGACGATTTCGTCCCACATCGCGCTTATGGCCTCGTCCTTTTTCGCCGCCTGCGTGCCCATGTAGAAGGCAAAGAACCCCCTGTCGAACTGTTCGGAGGAAAAGGCCGTCAGCGAATAGGCGAGAGACTTCTCGTCTCGAAGGTGACGGAAGAGGCGTCCTCCCTGGCCTGCAAGGGCAGCGGCCAGGACCTCCAGGGGATACCGGTCCTTTTCAGAGAAGCGGGCTCCGAGAAAACCGATCATGAAATGTGCCTGGAGTTTCTCCTTCTTCTTCTCCACCCTCACCGGCTCGTCGGGAGGCGTGACTTTCTTCGCTTCGAAGATGCTCCTATCCCCCTCACGAGAGAAGTCCTCGAACAGAGCCTGGACCGTCTCCTTTGCCTTTTCCGCGGACACGTCACCAGATATGACGATGACCATGTTCTCGGGGAAAACGAGTCTCTCGTACAGAGATACGACGTCATCTCTCGTAAAGGAGTCCACCGTTTCTTCCGTTCCCAGAGGGTCCATCGAGTAAGGGTGATCGCCATACTGAGCTTTGAGGTAGAGTTTCAGGAGTTCCTGGAAAGCGGAATCCTCCTGAGCCCGTATGGCGGAGATAACGTCTCTCTTCCTCTTCTCCAGTTCCTCTTCCTCGAAGGTGGGAGAGAGAACCATCTCGGACAAGAGCCGCATCCCTTTCTCGAAGTCCTCGCTCAAGAACTCTCCGCGAATTCCAAAGGAGTTTCTGCCGGAGAAGGAATCAACGGAGGCAGCCATGTCCTCTATCTCCTCGGCAATCTCATAGGCCGTCCTCTTCTCCGTGCCCCGGGTGAGCATGTACGACATGAGGTTGCAGAGGCCGTTCGTCTCTTCCGTCTCAGCCCTGACACCGCCGAGAAAGCCGATGCTCACCGCAACGACGGGAACGGAGTGATTCTCTCTCACGACGAGGCGGATTCCGTTTTTCAGGACGGATTTCACCAGAGAGGCCTCCCCTCTCTTCTCCGTCTCGCCCATCACAGAGGAGTAGACACTGGCCGCCAGCTTTTCCAGCTCTCCGGGAGGGATTGCCGCACCTGACCCCTTCGGCACGACTCCGGCCACGACGAAGTTGTTCTCTCTCAGGTACTTTCTCGCCACCTCACGAATCTTCTCCGGCGTCACCCTCTGCACCATCTCCACGTATTTTTCCTGGAAAAAAGCGTCCCCGACGGCCGTCTCGTAGAACCCGAGAAGACGGGCTAGAGACGACTGCGATTCGAGGGAGTAGGTGAAGTCTGCGATGGTCTTTTTCTTCGCGCGGGAAAGTTCACCCGCCGTAACGCCCTCCGCCGCGATGCGGTAGATTTCCTTCAGGGTTTCCTCAACGGCTGCCCTTACCTTATCCGGGTCGCAGGTAAACCCGACCATGAGGACTCCCGGGTCCTTCGGAGTAAACGAATAGGAGTAGATGGAATCGACGAGGTTCTTCCCCTCCTTGACCGACTGATAGAGGCGCGAGGTCTCACCGCTTCCGAGAATCATGGAAAGGAGGTCGACGGCGAAGACGTCCTCATCGCCCAGAGCCACACCCGGGAAGGCGATATTCACGTACGCCCGCGCCGACTCCATCTCGCGGAACACCGCCTCCACCTTCTCCCGGGAAGGCTCCTCCGCTCTCGGCGGAAGGGAAAACTCCCCCTTTTTCAGCCGTCCCATGTACTTCTCCACGAGAGGACG
>RFHC01000078.1 GCA_003696505.1 Deltaproteobacteria bacterium | reverse complement strand
TTCCCATTCCGCATTCCGCAACCCGCATTCCCCAATCCCGGGAAACTCCGCCCCTATGGGTTTTTTCGGTGGATCGCAGGCTAGGATGATCCGTGGCTCGTGTATTTATCGATGGTCCGGGCGGGGGTAAATCCCGCCCCTCTGGGTTTTCCCAAAACATGTTCGCCGGGTTTCGAACCGTCATTTCTCATTCCCATTCCGCATTCCGCAATCCGCATTCCCCAATCCCGGGAAACTCCGCCCCCACGGATTTTTCGGTAGATCGCAGGCTCGGATGATCCGTGGCTCGTCCCTATTTCCCCTCTTCATCGACCATCTTCAGGTACTCTTCCCTCACCGGAGAGAAGACGTCGAGGACGAGGGCTCCGTCCGGCCCTGCCACGGCTTCGTGGGGCTCGTCCCCTTTGAGGGCGTAAACGTCTCCCGGCGAAAGGGCTTCTTCCTTTTCCCCGCTCCGGAGAACGAGGGAGCCTTCCAGGACAAATCCCATCTGCTCGTGGGGGTGTGAATGGGCCGGAAGGACCACATTCGGGTCGAGCCTGACGAGGGAAAACATGATCTTCTCTCCGGAGAAGAACCGGGCCTTGACCCCCTCGATGAGGGAAACCTCCTTCAGGTTCTCCGTCGATTCCTTTTTCATCGTGCACCTCGCGTGTCTTTCTCTCCCCCTTCCACGAGGGGCAGAACGTGTCCCGCCTCGGGGATGACCAGCACCTCATCCGTCACCGCCCCCCTTTCCCGTGCAATGGAGAGAGCCTCTTCGATGTTTCGGGCGGGGACGATGTTCATGGCTTCGACCGTCTCCGCCGGGAGGGAAGAGACGAGGATGACGGTGCAGGAGAGAGTTTTCGTCAGGGTCGCAAATGCCGTCTGTCCGTAAACGACGTAGTTTTTCCGGAGTTCCCCGGCAATTCTTTCCGGCGTGCCGAAGCGGAACCAGGGGAAAAAGTCGTCGTGCCCGAGACCGTCGCGGCACCAGGCAGCGAGTATGAGGACGCCTCCGGGAGAGAGAGCCTGAAATGAGTGGTCCAGAGCCTTGTGGGACTGGATGAAGTTGATGTCCTTCGGGTATCCCCCTGCGGAGGCGATAATAAAGGGATAGCGCTTCTTTAATTTCACGGCGAAGTGTTCTGCATAGACCCGGCACGCTTCTTCGTGTGAATCTTCCAGGCCCCCTCCCACGGCGTGAAATACCTTCTTCTCCGGCGAAAGGAGTGTGGTGAGGGAGAAGGTGACGGGAACGAATGACGCCGCTTCGAGCATGTCCTCGTGCACCGGGTTTCCGGAAAGGACGCCCGGGCGCGCCAGCGGCGACCGCTCCGTGCCGTCGAAAATTCTCCTGTGAGTTGAATAGATGGTTTCTCTTCCCGCCAGACCGGGGACGAGGAGCTTCCTCCCGCCCCCGAAGCCGGCGAAGTAGTGAAATGATGCCGCTCCCGCCAGGACAATGGCGTCGTGCTTCAGGAGTTCAGCGTTGATGAGGACCGGGGTACCCCGGGAGGTCTTCCCCAGGTCTTTAAGCCCCCTGTCCGGGTCGTGCTGGACGACCCGGAGGGTGCGGGATGTGCCTCCCGTAATCCTGTCCACCTCTTCTTCCGTGAGAGGCCGGTGAATTCCCAGGGCCACGAAGAGGGTCACTGCGCGAGGAGAAATGCCGGCTTCTTCCGCCCGGGAGAGGATGAGGGGGAGGAAGTGTGCGGCTCCGCTTTCTCTGGTGACGTCCGGAATGACTATGGCGAGGGACTTCTTCCCCCGGAGGCGCTCCGTCAGGGGAGGCCCCGAGAGAGGAGTGTCCAGGGCTTTTGAGATTATTTCTGCCGGGTCATCTGGCGTTCGGGGAATTTTCGGTCTGCAGACGGTGATTTTTCCGGAGATGGAGGGGAGGAGCACCTTTTTCTCGTCCAGGGGAAGGTAGATTTCCTCCACAGGTCCCTCCTCACAGCCCGTATCCGCCGTCGACCCCGATGACTTCCCCGGTGATGTAGGACGGCCCTTCGAGGAGGAACAGAAGCGTCCGCACAACCTCGTCAACCGTCCCCGTCCTCCCGGCAGGGATTTTCCGGAAGAGTTTTTCCTTTTCCTCCGGGGCCATTCCCTCTGGGTCCCTGATGACGCCGGGGGAGACGGCATTTACCTGGACAGCCGGGCCGAATTTCTTCGCAAGCCCTCTGACGAGGGCGAAACCTCCCGCCCGGCTCACCGAGTATGCGAGGAGTCCGGGAAATATCTTCTCGCCGGCCGTATCGAGGACGAAGAGGATTCTCCCCTTTCCCCTCCGGGAGAAGAGCCTGCCCGCCGCCGTTGCCAGGAGACACGGGCCTTCCAGATTGACGCGGAAGATTTCCCTTGCCAGGTTCTCGTCCTCTTCGCTGCTCCGGGGGAAGAGAGAAGCCGAGAGGATGACGGAGGAGAGGAGGCCCACTTTCGATTCAACCCTTTCGAGGAGGGACTCGAAGTCGGTTTCCTCTGCCAGGTCGAGGCGGAGGGCGAACCCTCTGACTCCGGAGGTTTCCAGGTGGTGTTCCAGTTCCACTGCAAGGTCGCCGTTGTTCCTGTACGTGAAGGCAACGGAGTATCCCGCTCCAGACAGGCCTTTTACGATTGCCTGCCCCAGGTATCCCGTTCCCCCGGTGACGAGGACGCTTCCCTTCATCTGTGCCCCTCCGTTGCGACAGTATGCCATTAAAGAGTATCATAAACGTCGAGAGGGAGAGATATCCGTGACACGCCTGACGCCCGACCTTCCCATCATCGACGTTCCCTACGTGGCAATCGACACGGAGACGACGGGGTATTCCCCGTTCCGGGGGGACAGGGTCGTGGAGATTGCAGCTCTCCGGTTTCTCCGGGGAAACGTAATTGACCGCTTCTCCACTCTCGTCAATCCGCTCCGTCCCATCCCTCCTTCCGTCACGGCGATTCACGGGATAACGGACGAGATGGTGAGAGAGGCTCCTACCTTCGCGGACATATACGACGACCTCGTTTCCTTTCTCGGGGACGACGTCCTCGTCTTTCACAACGCGCCCTTCGACCTTTCGTTTCTCCGGTTCGAATGCTCTCTCATCGGGAGGAGGTGGGTGAACAACATCGTCGTCTGCACCCTCAAACTCGCGCGGATGAGGAGACCGGGAAGGAGCAACAAACTCCAGGACCTGTGCGAGTTACTGGGGGTCGGTTCTCCCTGCCACAGGGCAGAAAGGGACGCACACGCGGCGGGGAGGATTCTCCTCTCGCTTGCCGCCGTGGGAGGGGAACACCTTTCCCTTTCGGAACTGATCGCTCTTGCCGGCGTTCTCCCTTAATCGCCGAAACTGACTCCTATGGAGCGCGCGATGCGGATGAGGGGGTGTGATTTCGGCACGAGTTTGAGTTTTTTCACCGCGTTCTTTATCGGATAGGGAACGATTTTCGTTCCCCGGAGGGCAACCATATTTCCGTATTTCTCCTCTGCCACGAGCCGGACGGCCTCGACGCCGAAGCGGGTGGCGAGAATCCGGTCGAAGGCAGTGGGTGAACCCCCCCGCTGGAGGTGTCCCAGCACGGTGACCCGGGATTCCATTCCCGTGCACTTCTCTATCTGGTCCGCCACGACCATCCCGATTCCGCCGAGGCGTATCGGCTCGGGGCTGTCCTTGACAATCTGCCGGACCACGAGCTGGCCTCCCTTCGGTTTCGACCCCTCGGCGATGACGACGATGCTGAACTTCTTGCCGTGTTTTTTCCTCTCCGTGATGACCTGGCAGATTTTGTCTATGGTGTAGGGGATTTCCGGGATGAGGATGACCTCGGCACCGCCGGCAACTCCCGCCTCCAGGGCAATCCAGCCGGCGTATCGGCCCATCACCTCGACGAGCATCACCCTGTGGTGTGATGTTGCGGTGGTGTGGATTTTATCGATGGCTTCCATGGCTGTCGTGACGGCGCTGTTGAAGCCGAAGGTCACGTCCGTCCCCCAGATGTCGTTGTCTATGGTCTTGGGGACGCCCACGATTTTTAACCCCTTCTTCTCGAGCATCGACGCTACCGTGAGGGTCCCGTCTCCGCCTATCGTGATGAGCGCGTCGAGACCGTGCTTTTTGTAATTCTCCACCACCAGGTCTGAACAGTCCCGGTA
>RFHC01000077.1 GCA_003696505.1 Deltaproteobacteria bacterium | reverse complement strand
TGCCAACAAAGGGGTCGTTCATCAGTTTGAATGCGAGAGCCGAGAAGGGCTCATCATCAGATGAAAGCCTCACGTCCTCCTCACCCGTGAGAGGGTTGACTCCCTTGACAGGCGGGATGTCGATGGGGGAGGGGAAGTAATCGACCACGGCGTCCAGGAGGGGCTGGACCCCTTTGTTCTTGAACGCCGAACCGCAGAGGACGGGGACAATCTGACACGAAATCGTTCCCTGGCGGATAGCTTTCTTTATGTCATCTACGGGAATATCCTCCCCGTTTATGTACCTCTCCATTATTGAGTCATCGACGTCTGAGAGCGATTCTATGAGGTTCTCCCTCACCCTCTCCACTTCGTCGGAGAACTCTGCTGGGACCTCCTCGAAGCGGAATCTGGCTCCCAGAGTATCCTCGTCCCACACAATCAACTTCCGCTCTATCACGTCGATGACGCCCTTAAAGGTATCTTCTTTCCCGAAAGGGACCTGGAGCGGAACGGGGTTCGCGCTCAGTTTTTCTCTTATCTCCTCAACGACGCGCCAGAAATCCGCTCCCACCCTGTCCATTTTGTTCACAAATGCCATCCGGGGGACGCCGTACCGTTCCGCCTGCCTCCAGACTGTTTCGGACTGCGGTTCCACTCCGCCGACGGCGCAGCAAACGGCGATGACCCCGTCGAGGACGCGGAGCGACCTTTCCACCTCGATGGTGAAGTCCACGTGCCCGGGCGTGTCGATAATGTTGATACGGTGGTTCTTCCAGAAGCAGGTCGTGGACGCCGAAGTAATCGTTATCCCCCTCTCCTGCTCCTGCTCCATCCAGTCCATCGTCGCGGTGCCCTCGTGGACCTCGCCAATTCGGTGCGATACTCCGGTGTAATAGAGTATCCTCTCGGTCGTGGTCGTCTTGCCCGCGTCGATGTGGGCCATAATCCCGATGTTTCTCTGTCTTTCTATGGGAACCTGTCTCGGCAACTCTCCTGCTCCTTCCGACTTACCACCTGTAATGGGCAAAGGCCTTGTTCGCCTCCGCCATCTTGTGGGTGTCTTCCTTTTTCTTAATTGCCCCGCCCCTGTTGTTGTAAGCGTCGAGAACTTCGTTGGTCAGCCTTTCAATCATGGTCTTTTCAGAGCGGTTGCGGGCGTACTGCACAATCCACCGAATCGCGAGAGAAAGCTGTCTCTCGGGCCTCACCTCAACAGGGACCTGATAGGTGGCGCCGCCCACCCTTCTCGGACGCACCTCCAGAATGGGCTTCACGTTCTCTATCGCCTTTTTCAAGACCGCAACGGGGTCCTCCCCCGTCTTTTCCTTTATCCGGTCGAGAGCGCCGTAAACTATCCTTTGCGCTACGGTCTTCTTCCCGTCCTTCATGACGACGTTGATGACTTTTCCCACAATCGGGTCTCCCGTCACCGGGTCGGGAATCATCTCCCTTTTAGGCGCAGGACCTCTGCGAGGCATAGAATCCTCCTTCCACAAAAATCTCCCGGGGGCAAAAATCCCCCTGGTCAGTGAAACTTCTTTTTACAGACCTTTTCTGTCTCTTCGCCGAACGAATCCAGGTTAGGGAGCTCTATTTGGGTCTCTTCGTTCCGTACTTAGACCTGCTCTTCCGTCTGTCTTCGACACCAACGGAATCCAGAGCTCCTCTGATAATGTGATAACGGACACCGGGAAGGTCCTTTACCCTTCCCCCTCTTATCAACACGACCGAGTGCTCCTGGAGGTTGTGCCCCTCTCCAGGAATGTACGCGGTCACTTCGTACCCGTTCGTGAGCCTGACCCTGGCCACCTTCCTCAACGCAGAGTTCGGTTTCTTGGGAGTCGTCGTGTAGACTCTCGTGCATACACCCCTCTTCTGGGGGCACGACGTGAGCGCCGGAGATGCGCTCTTTTTCTTTACTTTCTTCCGGGCCTTTCTCACGAGCTGGTTGATCGTCGGCATACCTTTCTCTCCATCCGTATTAGCGAAACTCAATCAAATTATCATAATCATTGACTTACTGTCAACCAGATTGTTAGCTCTCAGCAGCCTCCGGTTCCTCTTCCTCCTCCACGATAGGCTCTATTTTGAGGTATTCGCGCCTCCCTGTCCCTGCAGGGATGAGCCTGCCCATGATCACGTTCTCCTTGAGACCTTCCAGGTAATCCGTCTTCCCGGAAACTGCGGCTTCCGTAAGAACTTTCGTCGTCTCCTGGAATGAGGCAGCAGAAATCCAGCTGTGAGTTGAAAGGGACGCCTTCGTTATGCCGAGGAGTTGAGGTTCTGCCACAGCGGGTTTTCCGCCCTCTGCGAGGACCCTCTCGTTCTCTTCACGGAAGCGCCACTTCTCCACGCTCTCTCCGACGAGGAAAGAAGTGTCTCCGGGCTCCACAATCTTCACCCTCTTGAGCATCTGCCTGACGATGACCTCGATGTGCTTGTCGTTTATCTTCACACCCTGAAGCCGGTAGACTTTCTGAATCTCGTCAACGAGGAATCGAGCGAGTTCCTTCTCACCGAGGACGCGGAGAATGTCGTGAGGATTGGGAGAACCCTCCATGAGGGGTTCGCCTGCTCTGATTCGCTCCCCGTCGTGGACGACGACGTGCTTTCCGCGAGGAATGATGTACTCTCGGGGCTCACCCACGTCCGGGATAACTGTGATGGTCCTCTTCCCCTTGATGTCCTTGCCCAGACGGACCACGCCGTCAATCTCAGAAATGATCGCGCTGTCCTTCTGCTTCCTTGCCTCGAAAAGCTCCACCACCCGTGGGAGACCGCCGGTGATGTCCTTCGTCTTCGTCGTCCCCCTGGGTATCTTCGCGATAACGTCACCGGCCTCCACGTAGTCCCCTTCTTCAACGAGAATGTTCGCTCCAACGGGGAGGAGATACCGCGCATCTGCCGTCGAGCCGGGGAGTTTGAGGGTTTTCCCTTTGTCGTCTTTGATGGAGATGCGGGGACGCGCGTTGGGGTCCCTCGGCTCGATGATGACGCGGGTCACCTTACCCGAGACCTCGTCGACCTTCTCCCTCATGGTGACCCCTTCTTTCACGTCGCCGAACTTGATTCGCCCGCTCACCTCCGTGAGTATGGGGAGAGTGTAGGGGTCCCACTCGACGAGGCGCGTATTCTCCTTCACCTTCTCCCCTTCGGAGACGAGAATCTTCGCCCCGTACTGAACGGGATACTTCTCCCTCTCCCTCCCGGCATCGTCGACGATGAGGATTTCACCATTTCTCGTCATGGCAACGCGGGAACCGTCCTTCTTCTCAACCGTGACCAGGTTCCTGTATTTGACAATTCCGGCGTTCTTGTTTTCGTAGTAAGACTGCTCGACCGTGCTCGATGCCGCGCCGCCTATGTGGAAGGTTCTCATGGTGAGCTGAGTCCCCGGTTCGCCGATAGACTGAGCCGCTATGATTCCAATTGCCTCTCCGAGGCTCACCATCCTTCCTCGGGCAAGGTCTCGCCCGTAGCACTTGGCGCACACGCCCTTCTTCGACTGGCAGGTGATAACGGACCGAATGAGGACCCTGTCAATCGGAGAGTTCTGAATCCTCTCCGCCTTCTCTTCGGTTATCTCCTCGTCCGCCCTCACGATGACCTCATTTGTCACCGGGTCGACGATGTCCTCGAGGGCGACGCGTCCGAGAATCCTGTCCGCAAGGGTGTCGATAATCTCGCCTCCCTCGATGAGAGGTCTCACCTCGAGGCCTTCCAGAGTCTCGCAGTCTTCCTCCGTAATCATGCAGTCCTGCGCAACGTCCACGAGCCTCCTCGTCAGGTAACCCGCGTTCGCCGTCTTGAGTGCCGTATCTGCAAGACCTTTTCTCGCGCCGTGAGTCGAGATGAAGTACTGGAGAACGGTGAGCCCTTCCCGGAAGTTCGAGGTGATGGGCGTCTCGATGATTTCCCCGGTCGGTTTCGCCATGAGTCCGCGCATACCCGCAAGCTGCCTCATCTGCTTGTCCGAACCCCTGGCGCCGGAGTCGGCCATCATGTAAATGGGATTGAATGACTGAATCTTGACGGGCTTCCCGGAGCTGTCCTTCACAGTTTCGGTGGCCATCTCCTTCATCATCTCAGCCGCAACCTCTTCTGCCACTCCCGACCAGATGTCGACCACCTTGTTGTACCGCTCACCTTCCGTTATGAGGCCGTCCTGATACTCCTTCATAACGGCTTCGACCTGCTTCGTCGCCTTCTCGATGAGTTTCTGCTTGTTTGCCGGTATCTTCAGGTCGTCGATGCAGATAGAAATCCCGGAGTACGTCGCGTACTGGAAGCCAAGCTTCATCAGTCTGTCCGAGAGGACAACCGTCGCCTTCTGCCCGCAGTGGCGGAAGGTGTAATCGATGAGTTCAGCCAGGTCTTTCTTTTTCATCACCTTGTTGACGAGGCTGAAGGGAACACCTTCGGGGAGAATTTCAGAAAGGATGACCCTTCCCACCGTCGTGTCGACGATTTCGCCGTTAATCCTCACCTTTATCCTCGCGTGGATATCCACCGCCTTCGCGTCGTACGCGATTCTCACCTCTTCCGGGCTGGCGAAGACCTTCCCCTCTCCCTTTGCGCCGATTCTGTCTCTCGTGAGGTAGTAGATTCCGAGCACGATGTCCTGCGTCGGCCCGATGATTGGCTTGCCGTGAGCAGGCGACAGGATATTGTTCGTCGACATCATGAGCACACGCGACTCTGCCTGAGCCTCGATCGAAAGAGGAACGTGAACCGCCATCTGGTCTCCGTCGAAGTCGGCGTTGAAGGCCGTGCAAACGAGAGGATGGAGCTGAATCGCCTTCCCCTCGATGAGAACGGGCTCAAATGCCTGGATGCCCAGCCTGTGAAGGGTCGGAGCACGGTTCAGAAGGACGGGGTGCTGCCGGATAACCTCCTCCAGCGCGTCCCACACCTCCTTCTTCTCCTTTTCCACCAGCTTCTTCGCCTGTTTGATCGTCGTGGCGTGCCCCGCCTCCTCGAGCTTGTTGAATATGAAGGGCTTGAAGAGCTCGAGCGCCATCTTCTTGGGAAGCCCGCACTGGTGGAGTTTCAGTTCGGGGCCCACGACGATGACGGACCTTCCTGAATAATCGACTCTCTTCCCGAGCAGGTTCTGTCTGAACCGGCCCGACTTCCCCTTGAGCATGTCGCTCAGAGACTTGAGAGGTCGCCTGTTTGAACCGGTGATAATCTTTCCTCTCCGCCCGTTATCGAAGAGAGCGTCCACGGCCTCCTGAAGCATCCTCTTCTCGTTCCTGATGATGATGTCGGGCGCGTTCAGGTCCATCAGCCTCTTGAGGCGGTTATTCCGGTTAATCACCCTCCTGTAGAGGTCGTTCAGGTCTGACGTGGCAAACCTTCCCCCTTCGAGAGGGACGAGAGGTCTCAATTCAGGCGGGAGGACGGGAAGCACTTCGAGAATCATCCACTCCGGACGCTGCCCCGACTCCCGGAATGCCTCTACCACCTTGAGACGCTTTGCCAGTTTCTTCTTCTTCGCGTCCGAGGAAGTAGCTGCGATTTCCGCCCTGAGTTGCTTCGAAAGTTCATCCAGGTCGAGTTCCCTGAGGAGGTCGCGAATCGCCTCCGCACCGATACCAACGGTGAACCTGTCTCCATACTCCTCCCTGTACTTGCGCACCTGTTCGTCGGTGAGGAGCTGGTTCTTCTCCAGGTCGGTGTCCCCCGGGTCCATGACGATGTACTTCTCGAAGTAGAGGACGCTCTCCACCTCTTTCATCGTCAGGTCGAGAATCGTCCCGATTCGCGAGGGGAGGCTTTTGAGAAACCAGATGTGAGCCACGGGGGCGGCAAGTTCTATGTGCCCCATTCTCTCGCGTCTCACCTTCGACTGTATCACCTCGACGCCGCACTTCTCGCAGACGATGCCGCGGTGCTTCATCCTCTTATACTTGCCGCACGAACACTCGTAATCCTTTATGGGGCCAAATATCTTCGCGCAGAAGAGGCCGTCCCTCTCCGGCTTGAGGGTCCTGTAGTTGAGGGTCTCTGGTTTCTTCACCTCTCCGTGAGACCACTTCCGGATCATCTCCGGAGAGGCGATGGAAATCCTTATGCTCGAAACGTTGAGAGGATTTTTCGGGCTCTCAAAAACCTTGAAAATGTCGTCCAATGTCATACCTCCCTTTCGGACGTTGTCTCTTTAACTCTCCTCACCCTCGAGTTCAACGTTCAGGCCGAGCGCCTGAAGCTCCTTGATGAGCACGTTGAAGGACTCGGGGAGACCCGGCTCGAGGGTGAATTCGCCCTTGACGATAGACTCGTACATCCGCGCCCTTCCGGGGACGTCGTCGGACTTGACGGTGAGGAACTCCTGCAGAGTGTGAGCTGCACCGTACGCCTCGAGAGCCCATACCTCCATCTCGCCGAGCCTCTGTCCTCCGAACTGAGCCTTTCCTCCGAGCGGCTGCTGCGTGACGAGGGAGTACGGTCCGGTAGAGCGAGCGTGAATCTTGTCGTCCACCAGGTGATTGAGCTTCATCATGTACATGACCCCGACGGTGACCTTCCTCTTGAAGGGGAGTCCCGTCCTTCCGTCGTAGAGGACGGTTTGACCGTCTTCAGGAAGATTCGCCATCTGGAGATATTCCTTTATCTCGTGTTCTTTCGCGCCTGCAAAGACAGGAGTTGCCATGTAGACGCCATCCTGCAGGTCCCGTGCGAGTTTCAGGACCTCATCGTCAGAGAGAGAATCGAGATAGCGGGAGAACTCTTCCGACCGGTAGACTTTCCGGAGCCAGTCCCGAATCGCGCCGGGCGAAAAGTTCTCTTCGATGAACTTCTCTATCTGCTCCCCGAGGGCTTTCGCAGCCCACCCGAGGTGGGTCTCGAGAATCTGTCCGACGTTCATTCGGGAGGGGACGCCGAGCGGGTTGAGGACGATGTCGACAGGTGTCCCGTCCTCGAGATAAGGCATGTCCTCCACGGGAAGGACCATGGAGATGACCCCTTTGTTTCCGTGACGCCCCGCCATCTTATCCCCGACGGAGAGCTTCCTCTTCATCGCCACGTAAACCTTCACTTCCTTGTTTACGCCGGGAGGAAGTTCGTCACCCTTTTTGAGCCGGTCGTACTTCTCCTGGTACCTCCTCTTTATCTCCCCGATGTGGGCCTTCTTCATATCGAGGATTTCTTTAATCTTTTTCCCCACGTCGGGGTCTTCGACCGTCTTGACGTCCGGCAGTTTTTCCTCCGGAATCCTCTCCACCATCTCTTCCGTAATCGGCTTATCCTTCTGGAGGACGACCGATTTCCTGTCTTTCGACATCATCCGGACAGCGGATGTCTTTCCGACGAGGAGATTCTTTATTCTGACGAGGGCGTTATCCGTAACGATTCGAATCTCGTCCTGTTCGTCCCGCTGGAGCATCTCCATCTCTTTTTTCTCGAGCTCAATTGCCCTCTCGTCCTTTTCCCCGCCTCTCTTCGTGAAGATTTTCGTGTCGATGACGATTCCCTCGATGCCCGGCGGGACCCGGAGAGAGGTGTCCTTCACGTCACGCGCCTTGTCGCCGAAAATGGCGTTGAGGAGCTTTTCCTCGGGGGTCAGTTGCGTTTCCCCTTTGGGAGTGACCTTCCCCACGAGAATGTCGCCGTGCTTCACCCTCGCGCCTATTCTCACTATTCCGCTCTCGTCGAGGTTCTTGAGCTGGTCCTCGCCCACGTTGGGGATGTCGTTCGTTATCTCCTCCTTCCCCATCTTCGTGTCCCGTGCCATACAGCTGAATTCCTCGATGTGGACAGACGTGTACACGTCGTCCCTGACGAGCCGCTCACTGATGAGGATGGAGTCCTCGAAGTTGTAACCGCCCCAGGGCATAAAGGCAACGAGGACGTTCCTCCCCAGAGCCAGTTCTCCCTTCGCCGTTGCCGGTCCGTCTGCGATGACCTCTCCCTTCCTGACCCGGTCTCCCACCCTCACGAGGGGCTTCTGGTTGATACAGGTGTTCTGGTTGGAGCGTCTGAATTTGTTCAGGTTGTATATGTCAGCTCCGAGACGCCCCATTTCATCCGGTTCCTCGGCCCTGATAACGATTCTCTTCGAGTCGGCGTACTCCACGACGCCTCCCCTTTTCGCCACAACCGTGGCGCCCGAATCGGCGGCCGCAACGGACTCCATTCCCGTCCCGATGAGAGGGGGCTCCGTCTTCAGGAGAGGCACTGCCTGTCTCTGCATGTTCGAGCCCATGAGCGCCCTGTTCGCGTCGTCGTGCTCGAGGAAGGGGATGAGTGAGGCCGCAACAGACACCACCTGATTCGGGGAGACGTCCATGAGAGTCACTTCTTCTACGTTGACCATGGCGAACTCGCCCTTCTTTCGGGCGATGACCACGGGGTTGAGGAAACGTCCCTCCTCATCGATGGGAGCGTTTGCCTGGGCGATGACCTCTTCTTCCTCCTCGATTGCGGAGAGGTAAACGATTTCATTCGTCACCCGGCCATCCTTCACCACCCTGTATGGAGTTTCGATGAATCCGTATTCGTTGACCCGGGCGTAGACGCTGAGGGAACCGATGAGGCCGATGTTGGGACCTTCTGGAGTTTCAATAGGACAGATTCTCCCGTAGTGTGTCGGGTGAACGTCTCTCACCTCGAAACCCGCCCTGTCCCTGGTGAGTCCTCCGGGACCGAGGGCGGAGAGCCTCCTCTTGTGAGTAATCTCAGCAAGGGGATTGGTCTGGTCCATGAACTGGGAGAGCTGGCTCGACCCGAAAAACTCCTTGAGCTGGGCGGAAACCGGTTTCGAGTTGACCAGTTCGTGCGGCATTGCCGTTTCGAGTTCCTGGTGGGTCATCCTCTCCCTGATTGCCCTGTCGACACGGAGGAGCCCGTCCCTGAACGCCTTCGCGACGAGCTCGCCGACCGTGCGGACGCGCCGGTTGCTCAGGTTGTCTATGTCGTCAGGTTCGCCTATGCCGTTTTTCAGGTCCACCAGGTACCTGATGATGGCGACGATGTCCTCCTTCCTGAGGGCAACCTCGTCGAGGGGGACGTCCTTTAATCCGAGCTTGAAGTTAAGCTTGTATCTTCCAACGGGAGAAAGGGAATAGCGCTCCGGGTTGAAGAAGAGGTTGTGGAAAAGAGTCTTCGCTGCTTCGAGAGTGGGAGGGTCGGTGGGACGGAGTTTACGGTAAATCTCCTTTATCGCGGTCTCGGAATCTTTGATCTTGTTCCGCCACATATCTTCCCAGATGGACTTGTTGAAGGCGTTGACCTCGCACACCTCGATGTTCGTGATGTTTCTCGCCTTCAGGAGCTCGATATCATCCCTCGTGAGAGGTTTTCCGCTTTCAATGAGCACGTCGTCCGTTTCGGGGTCGACGATTTCTTTCACGTTGATGAAGCCCGTGAGGGAATCGAGAGGGAGTTCCACCGTCCCCAGGTCGAGCGCCTTGAATCTCTCCGCCCTGTTCCGGGTAATTTTCTGTCCCTTGCGGAAGATAATCTGGTTCGTTTCGGGATGGCGAACCTCGACGGGAGACCTCTTTCCGACGAAGTCGGGAAGATCGAGTTTCCGCTCGTAAACCTCTCCCTTGAGAGTGACGGGAACGGTCCGGTAAAATTCGCGCAGCACGTCCTCCATCGTGAACCCGAGCGCGCGGAGGAAAACGGAAATGGGAAACTTCTTCTTCCGGTCAATCTTCACGTAGAGGTCATCCTTGTGGTCAAACTCGAAGTCGAGCCAGGAACCCTGAGCGGGAATGATGCGGGCTGTGTATGAAATCTTCTCCGTAATACCGCTCTTCCCCTTTTCCTTCTCGAAGTAGACTCCGGGAGACCTCTGGACCTGTGAAACGATAACCCTTTCAGTCCCGTTGACGACGAATGTGCCTTTTTCCGTCATGAGGGGTATCTCGCCGAAGTAAACCTCCTGCTCCTTCACGTCCCTTATGTGCTTTTCACCCGTCGTCTCGTCCACGTCATAGAGGATGAGCTGGAGTTTCACCTTCATGGGGGCGGCGTAGGTCATCCCCCTCTCCCGGCACTCTTCCTCGCTGTATTTCGGCTCCTCGATGGTGTAGCCGAGAAACTCGAGGCGGGCTCTCCCGTTCGGGTCCTCCACGGGAAAGACGCTCTTGAAGACCGCCTGGAGGCCTACGTCTCTCCTCTTGCCGGGAGGAACGTCTTTCTGGAGAAACTCCTCGTACGACTCCCTCTGAAGGTGAATGAGATACGGGATGTCGAGGACGGTCTTAATTTTCGAGAAGTTTACCCTTTTTACCCTGTTCGTATAATCAAGATACCCCATGCTATCTCCCTTGACTTTCTATGAGTTGGAGGGGCGGGAATGACCCCGCCCCATTTCCCTCGACCGGCTTACTTGATTTCGACCGTGGCGCCCGCTTCTTCGAGCTTCTTCTTCGCCTCTTCTGCCTCTTCCTTGGAAACTCCCTCTTTCACCGGCTTCGGAGCGCTTTCGACGAGCTCCTTCGCCTCCTTGAGTCCCAGGCTCGTGAGCTCTCTCACCGCCTTGATGACGTTGATCTTCTTGTCGCCCACTTCTTTCAGTATGACGTCGAACTCGGTCTTCTCCTCCGCTGCCTCAGCAGCAGCCCCGGGAGCTGCTCCAGCCGCAGCGGCAACGGCAACGGGCGCTGCAGCGGTGACGCCGAACTTCTCCTCAAGTTCCTTGATGAACTCCGAAAGCTCGAGAACGGTCATGTTCTCAATGAATTTAATGACATCCTCTCTGGTAATTTCAGCCATCGTATATCCTCCTTCTTTTTCTTTTTTGCTTGATTAAGCCGCTTTTTCCTTCTGTTCACGGATTGCGTGGAGCACGTAGAGGAACTGTCTCGGAATAGCGGCCAGCGTGCCCACGAAGTTGTTGAGGGGTGCAGCAATCGTTCCCACCGCCTTGGCGATGAGCTCTTCCCTGCTGGGAAGCTCGGCCAGGGACTCCACCTCTTTGGGAGTAATGACCTTCCCCGCCAGGACGCCGCCCACGACCTCCAGTTTGGGAACTTCCTTGACGAAGCCCTTGAGCGCCTTGGCGACTGCCACCGGGTCCTCGTAGGCAAAGAGAAAGCCCATTGGACCGGTCAGCTTTTCCGCCACCTCGGCTACGGGCGTCCCCTGTGAGGCTATCCTCATCAGGGTCAGTTTCGCCACCTTGAACTCGCCTGAGGCGTCCTTTACGGACCTTCTGAGAGTGTTTGCCTCGGCAACGGTGAGGCCGCTCATCTTCGTCACGATGAAGGCCTTCTGCCGCGCAATCTTCTCCTTCAGGTCCTCTACGATTTTTTCTTTTTCTTTTCGAGTTTTCTTCGGCAAATCCTATCGCCCTCCTTTCCTTTTAATATTTTTTACTTTGTCAAAGCAGAGGGCTCCAGGAAAGTGACTTTCCAGGGGATGGACCGCTTTGTCTCGGTAGGCCGGAGGAAATTCCCCCGTTTAATCACTTCCTGTGAACCTACTGTCTCTGACAAAGTAAAATTCTTTCCCGTCAGACCTTCAGCTCGTTGAGCGTCTGAGTGACGTTGAGTTTCACCCCCGGGCTCATGGTTGAACTGAGAGTGATGCTCCTTATGTACGTTCCCTTCAGCGCCTGAGGTTTCGCCCTGACGACGGCTTCAAGGAAAGCGAAGAAGTTTTCCCTGAGCTGGTCGTCCGTGAAGGAGAGTTTCCCGATACCCGCGTGAAGGGCACCCGTCCTATCGACACGAAACTCCACCCTTCCCTTCTTCAACTCCTGAACGGCTTTCGCCACCTCAAAGGTGACCGTGCCGACCTTGGGGTTGGGCATGAGACCTCTGGGGCCGAGAATCTTCCCCACCTTCCCGACGAGTCCCATCATGTCGGGAGTGGCAACGGCCTTGTCAAACTCGAGCCAGCCTTCCTGAATCTTTTTGATCAGGTCCTCGCCTCCCACGTAATCGGCTCCCGCTTCCTTCGCCTCCTTCTCCTTCTCTCCCTTTGCGAAGACGAGGACGCGGACCGTCTTCCCCGTGCCGTGAGGCAGAAGAACCGAACCCCTCACCTGCTGGTCCGGGTAGCGGGGGTCGACGCCGAGTTTCATCGCCACCTCGACGGTTTCATCGAACCCGGCATATGACATCTGCCTGACGAGGGCGAGGGCCTCATCGAAGGTATACCGGGCAGTCCTGTCGACGAGTTTGATTGCTTCCTGATATTTTTTCCCTCTCTTCGGCATCGCTCACTCCTTCACTCGATTTCTATGCCCATGCTCCTGGCGGTCCCCTCTATGGTCCGGACTGCCGCCTCGAAGTCGTTAACATTCAGGTCGGGAAGTTTCGTTCTCGCAATTTCCTCTACCTGCGCCCGCGTCACTTTCCCGACGATTTCCTTCTTCGGGTTGCTCGACCCCTTCTCGAGTCCCGCTGCCTTCAGAAGCAATATCGAAGCGGGAGGCGTTTTCGTGATGAAACTAAAGGACCTGTCGGCGTAAACGGTGATGACGACAGGAATAATCATCCCTTCCTGTCCCTGGGTCTTGGCGTTGAAGGCCTTGCAGAATTCCATGATGTTGACGCCGTGCTGTCCCAGGGCCGGCCCAACCGGAGGAGACGGAGTCGCCTTACCCGCCGGTATCTGAAGTTTGATCTGTCCGATTACTTTCTTCGCCATGACGTGTCACCTCACGTTCAGCTTTTTTCTATCTGAGAGAAGTCGAGCTCCACGGGGGTGGGCCGTCCGAAAATCGATACCGAAACGATGACCTTCCCCTTCTCCTCGTTGATTTCCTCCACCGTCCCCTGGAAACTCGCGAAGGGGCCGTCGATGACCCGGACGACCTCGCCGATTGATATCGTTATCCTCGGCTTCGGCTTCAGCTTCCCTTCAGCCACGAGCCTTTTTATCTCCTCAACCTCTTCCTCCGGAATGGGGTTCGGATACCTCCCTCCGACAAACCCCGTTACCTTGGGGGTCTTTCTCACCAGGTGCCAGGTCTTGTCGTTCATTTCCATCTCAACGAGGAGGTACCCGGGGAAGAAACTGCGCTCCATTTCCTTTTTCTTCCCCTTCTTCGCCTCAACAATCTTCTCCGAGGGAATGAGGATATCCCCGAAATAATCCTCCATACCCTCCGCTTTTATCCGGTTTCGGAGCGCCTGCTCCACTCTGCGCTCAAATCCAGAATAGGTCTGAACGACGTACCACCTCTTCGCCATGGTCTCCTCGAGAATCAGTAGTTGAGGAACGACTGGATGACCTTACCAATCCCAAGGTCGACGAGCCCAAGGAATAGGACGATGATGAGAACGGAGATGATGACCACGACCGTCGTGCCCACCGTCTCCTTCCTGTTCGGCCAGGTCACCTTCTTCATCTCTACGCGAAATTCGTAGAGGAACGTCTTTATCCTCTTGAAGAAGGGCTCCTTCTTCGCGTCTTTCGGGGCGTCCACCGTCGACCGGACACCGGGAAGTTTCTCGTAGAGCCTCTCTTTGAAGGTCTTCGCCATTTTCTCCCTCAAAAAAGAAAAATGGCAGGCCAGGAGGGATTCGAACCCCCAACACCCGGATTTGGAGTCCGGTGCTCTAGCCGTTAGAGCTACTGGCCTACATCAAAACCCCTATTTCGTCTCCCTGTGAACAGTGTGCCTGTTACAGGAAGGGCAGTACTTCCTGAGTTGCAACTTATCCGTCGTCTTCCGCCTGTTCTTCGTGGTCGTGTAATTCCTGTTCTTGCACTCCGTGCAGGCGAGCGTGATTATCTCTCTCATTTTATTATTTTATCCTCGCTCTCTTATTCGATAATCTCGGAGACGACGCCGGCACCCACCGTCCGGCCTCCCTCTCGAATCGCAAACCTCAACTCCTTCTCCATCGCAACAGGAGTGATCAACTTCACCTCAATCTCCACGTTGTCTCCCGGCATCACCATCTCCACTCCAGGAGGCAACGTCACCACTCCCGTCACGTCCGTCGTCCGGAAGTAAAACTGAGGACGATAACCCGAGAAAAACGGCGTGTGACGTCCTCCCTCCTCCTTCGTCAATACGTA